>JAOADU010000056.1 GCA_026417155.1 Bacteroidales bacterium
GTATATATACGTGAGCTATCGGGGGTAATACGCAGGTATTGTGCATTGTTTTTCGTTTGTGCTTTAGAACTAACGGCAAAAGTACCTTTATTGGTTTTAGTTCCGGAAGCATCAACAAATACATACACACTATCTTGATAAACGACAAAGACTTGCTTCCCATCCTTATCTTTAACTTCAAAAAGCACGTTGGAAGTATCGCCTTGTATGGTAACTTTTCCGGTAGGGTTATTGATTCCGATACCGACACGCCCGGAATTAGTGTTGTGAATATGGTTTCCGTTGGCAACCCATAGTGTATCGCTTATGGATCGTTGAGCTACAAGAGCATAGGGTACACTCAAAAGCTGTGTGGTACCCATGTCCAGATAATTGGTTCCGCCTTGAATATCGAGTTCTACTTTAAGAAAATGAGGATATTGACTCCATGCAATGTTGGTAAAATTGCCATTGAGGACTTGACCCGTTCCAATAGCAAGGTTAACAAGCCCAAAGTTGTTAGTTGTAGTGGTTTGTCTTTCGGAGTACACGACATTCCCGTTAATAGACTGCTGAATAATGGAAAACCGGAATGCTACATTTTGATTGGCAACAATATTACCCTGCGAATTTCTTACAACTGCTTGATAAGAAATTCCTTGCGGAATTTGAGCATTTGCATTATTAAAAAACAAAATAAAAGCAAGAAATAAAAAGCCAATTGTTTTCATAGTTTATATTTTTTAGGTTATTATAGACTATAATAAAATTGAAAAGCCTTATTATTAACGATTTAAATAAAAGCATAGATTAAATTTGAAGTAAACATTGTGAAGTAAATAACCATAGTTTAAAACAAATAATCATTATTATTTTCTAATCAAAAGTAATAAAATTTTTAATTTGGAAATGTTAAAAGTAATAGAATTTTATAAAGTAAAATAAAAAAGTTATTAACAATAACTTGCGGTGCGGACGGGACTCGAACCCGCGACCTCCGGCGTGACAGGCCGGCATTCTAACCACCTGAACTACCGCACCCTGCTTAATTCGACTGCAAAGATATATAAATAATTTTATCTGAAAAAATATTTTTCCGAATTTTTTGAAAAAAAACTAAAATGTACCTTCCCATATCGTCTTTCATGCAAGAAATGTAAATGTGTTTGAAATGATACAGATTTATCATGTTCTATTATCAGCAAGCCATCTTCAGATAATATGCTAGATGAAAAAATTATTTCGGGTATTATGATTGTTTCTTTTAAATCATAAGGAGGGTCGCAAAAAATAATATCATAAGCATTATTACATTTTCGTTCAATAAATTTAAAAACATCTGTTTCGAACACTTTAATTGGCATATTGAATTGTTGAGCAGTGTGTCTGATAAACCTTGCATGAATAGGTTCAATTTCTACAGCATCTACTTTTGCTACTCCACGCGATACAAATTCATAGCTTATAAAACCTGTGCCACTAAATAAATCGAGCACATTCAATTCTTCCCATACAACTCTGTGTTCTAAAATGTCGAACAATCCTTCTTTAGCGAAATCGGTTGTTGGGCGCGCTTTGAAATTTTTTGGTAGTTCAATTCTTCTCCCTTTGAATTTGCCACTAATAATTCTCATAAGGAAGGAAAAAAATAGTTGAATAATGAAAACTGCTCAGTTCATTAAATCTATAACTGTAAATATACGATTGATTGAGATTCGTTAAATGGTAATTCAAATTAAATTGTTTACAATTTTTTAGAAATATGTCGTGTTTTTGAATATTTCCCGAAAAAAATAATGTTGCTTCATCAGGTTTTATGGTAAACGAATTTAGTATAGCATGAATATAATATAAAATATCTTCAACGGTCGAATAAAGAAAAGTGTTAATTAACATAATTTGTTTATCTATGAATACAATTACTTCGAAATATGTTTCAAAAAAATGAATGGCAATAATGTTTTTCGATTTTGTGCGAGAAAGGTTAAAATTAGTCTGAAGCAACAAAGAATGAACATGTGGATAAAAATAGGTGTTACTTAAATTCATGAAAGTATTATGAAATTCTGGCGCAGGTTTGTAAAGAAAAACTATATTCGATAAACTATTAGCTTTTAAAATTTGTGCTTGCGATTCGTCGAAAATAATATTAAAATTCTGTAACTCCGATTGAACATTAAAAGATTCGGGTATGCACTGTATATTACTGGTAGCATAAATGACAAATTTTTGTAAGTCATTATGTGTAAGATAGTTTTGTTGTAAAAATCGTTCCAACTCATTTGTTGAATATGAAATAGGAGATTGTTGTGCAAAAAAATAAATAAATTTTTTTCTGGTAGTGTCTAAAAAAGTGCAAGCGAATAAGTGCTGTTCGATAAGAATAATTGCTTTATACGAAGATACAAAAGTCTGATGAAAAGATTCATCAGACAACAATATAGATTTATACGACATATTATTCCCAATTGCCTGCTGTAGAAGCTTCTGTAAGACTTCCTACTTTTAACTGGAATGTTGGATCGAATGGTTTAGGATCTTTAACTTCAAATACTTTAACTTTAACTTTAGAGCCTGTAACAACTTCGCCAGCCTGCATTTTAAAAGTAATTCCTCCGCCGAAGGGGACATATTTTAAAGAATCTGCAATAAAGTTTTTGGGGAACAAAGTATCGCGAATAGGTATGTAAATGGTATCGCGATAGACTATTTTGAGTTTAACAGCTTCTTCTTCGGTGAGGGTATCGGGTACGGTTCCTATTGCTTTTACAATGGGCATAGAATCGTTTTTAATAAATTGTATTAAACTATCAAAATCGGAGGTATAACGCCCAAACTTATCATAAAAGGCAATTTGTGCAGTTCTGATCTGTTTTAATCGTTCTATAATTTGAGCATATCTTTTATCGCGCTCTTGCTGAAATTTTATTGGCTTTGATACACTATTGATAATTAAGTAAACTAATACAACAATGCCAACAATTAATACGCCTTTGATAACTTTATTTATCATGCTAAAAAATGTTTAGTTTTGCCACAAAGTTAGTTTTTTTTTAAACATGTTATTTTCAATCGAAAAAAATTTATGCTAAAAAATTTTTTTGTCCATGAATGCCAACGTAATTTAACTTTTAAGTTAACAGAAGATCAGAATAAAGCATTATTACAATTCGCCGAATTTCTTTTTAATCCAAAAGCAAAAATATTTATTTTAAATGGTTATGCCGGAACAGGAAAAACTACGTTAATCAAACTTATCGTTCAAAATTTAAAAAAATACAAACGATATGTATTATTAGCACCAACGGGTAGAGCTGCCAAAGTTTTGTCGGTTTATTGTAATGAAGAAGCATTTACTATTCATAAATTTATTTATCGTCAAAAATCATTAACAGATTTTCGCTTTGTTTTAAATTACGATGTACCAGCAAATACTATCTTTTTTGTAGATGAAGCCTCATTAATTTCAAATGATGTAGCTGAAAACAATGTTTTTGGTAGTGGTCGATTATTAAACGATTTGCTCGAATTTGCTTTAAAACACGAAACAAATAAAATAGTTTTCATTGGCGATATGGCTCAACTACCACCAGTAGGTTCAAATTTCCATCCTGCATTGAACGTGCATTCATTTTCAAGATTCAATGAAATAGGATTCGCAGAACTTAAAGAAGTTGTCAGGCAAGAAGATGATTCTAACATATTAACAAATGCAACCGAATTAAGATATAACATTGAAACAGATGTTATAGAATTGCCTCGTTTTACGTATTCAGAAAAAGATTTTGAATGGTTAAACTCTTCCGATATTTTAGACAAAATTTCTAATTCATATAATGATGTTGGAATGGAAGAAACTATCATTCTTACTTATTCTAATAAAAGAGCTTTACAAATAAATCGTGCTATACGCAATCAAATATTTTTTTATGATGAAGAAGTTGTAACGGGTGAGTGGTTGATGGTTGTGAAAAACAATTATATGCCTTTGCCACCAGAATATCCGTTTAATTTTATTGCAAATGGCGAAATGATGCGAGTAAATAGAGTAAAAAAGCTACAATTATTATACGATTTTAGATTTTTAATTGCTTCAGTACAGTTTGCAAATATGACAGAAATGGAACTAGATGTAATTTTATTACTTGATACCTTGCATTCATCATCGCCTTCATTAACGAAAGAAGAATTTGATAAATTGTTTACAAACATCATGGAAGATTATTCCGAAGAAGTTAATATTCGAAAAAGAATTCAAAAAGTAAAAGAAAATAAATATTTTAATGCAATACAAGTAAAATATGCTTATGCAGTGACAACACATAAAGCTCAAGGTGGACAATGGAAGCATGTATATATTGACGCAAGTTTTTTACATTATACTGAAATAACTTCTGAAATATTGAAATGGTTTTATACCTCCCTAACGCGTGCAACGGAAAAGGTTTATATTTTTGGCTTACCTGAAAAATTAAAGTAGCATTATTTTTTTTCGAGCAACTGTTGCAATTTAAATAATTCGTCGCGATACATTGCGGCTTCAATAAATTCAAGATTTTTAGCGGCTTCTTCCATTTTTCGTTTTGTTTCGGCTATTGCTTTTTTTAGTTGGTCTTTTGTCATATATTGAACAATAGGATCGGCGGCTATATCATGTTTTTCTGTATCGGTTTCATATTTTAATTCTTGAGCAATGGAACGTGTTTGTTTTATTATTTGTTTGGGTGTAATATTATGCGTCATGTTATATTTGAGTTGCTTTTCTCTTCTACGTCGTGTTTCGTCAATAGTTTTTTTCATTGATTCGGTAATCTGATCGGCATACATGATAACTTTTCCTTCAATATTACGAGCTGCTCTACCAGCTGTTTGAGTTAATGATCGTTCGGATCGAAGAAAACCTTCTTTATCGGCATCGAGTATAGCAACTAAACTTACTTCTGGTAAATCTAGTCCTTCGCGAAGTAAATTTATTCCAACAAGCACATCAAATTTCCCTTTTCTCAGATCGTCCATTATTTCTATTCGTTTTAATGTATCAACATCAGAATGTATGTAATTACAGCGGATTCCAATGTTAAGCAAAAATTTGGTTAATTCTTCAGCCATTCTTTTTGTTAATGTAGTAACAAGCACACGTTGCTTTTTCTGTACTCTAATGTTAATTTCTTTAATTAAATCGTCTATTTGATATTGACTAGGTCTTACTTCAATTTCAGGATCAAGTATTCCGGTAGGACGCACAACTTGTTCAACCACAATTCCTCCCGATAATTGTATTTCTTCGTCAGCTGGTGTCGCACTTACAAAAATTACTTGATTCACCAATTGCATAAATTCTTCATAACGAAGTGGTCTGTTATCTTTTGCCGCGGGTAACCTGAAACCGTATTCTACAAGATTTTCTTTACGACTTTTGTCGCCACCAAACATTCCTCTTAATTGCGGTAAAGTAACATGACTCTCGTCAATGATTGTAATAAAATTTTTAGGAAAATAATCTAATAAGCAGAATGGACGTTCACCTGGTTTTCTACCATCAAAATAACGTGAATAGTTTTCTATTCCAGAACAATAACCTAATTCTTTTATCATTTCAATATCGAATGTAACTCGCTCTTCGATTCTTTTTGCTTCGAGTAAACGATTTTGACTTTTAAAATATTCTATTTGTTTTGCTAAATCAATTTGTATGGCTTCAATGGCTTTCTGTAATCTCGATTTTGAAGTTACGAAAACATTAGCAGGGAAAATAGTAAACGTATCATATTCATCAATAGCTTTATTGTTTATTGGGTCTATGGTATATATTTCTTCAATGACATTGCCAAAGAATATAACTCTAACTGCAAATTCACTATAAGCCAGATAAACGTCCACAGTATCGCCTTTTACTCTAAATGTTCCTCGCTTAAACTCTATTTCTGTTCTCGAATATAAAGAATCAACCAGTTTTCGTAAAAAAGTATCGCGCGATAAAGGTTCATTTTTTGATATAGTCAAGATATTTTCATAAAAGTCATTGGGATTTCCTATACCGTATATACAACTTACAGATGATACAACAATTATGTCATTTCGTCCCGACAACAAAGCCGAAGTGGCGCTTAAACGAAGTTTTTCAATTTCATCATTAATAGATAAATCTTTTTCTATGTATGTGTCGGTTGCTGGTATGTATGCCTCAGGCTGATAATAATCGTAATAAGACACAAAATACTCTACTTTATTGTGGGGGAAGAATTGTTTAAATTCACTATAAAGTTGAGCTGCCAGAGTTTTATTATGACTTAAAACCAATGTCGGACGATTGATATTTTTAATGACATTGGCAATGGTATATGTTTTTCCTGAACCCGTTACACCTAAAAGAGTCTGATATTTTTTACCCGCTAAAATGCCTTTAGTTAAAAGTTCTATTGCTTCGGGTTGATCACCCATGGGTTGAAAACCAGAAATTAACTCGAAATCCATATTGCAAAATTATATAAATTAAAACATAAAGTTCATTTAAAGAAATGATAAAAATTCATTAAAAAATAACTTAAAAATAATACTCTAAATGATATATTGAATAAAAAAATAACTTAGATTTGCAATCGAAATAAAATTTAAGTTAGTTACATAGAAAAAAAAATGTATAACTAATAAACTTAGATTGTAAAAATGAAAACAAGGTACATTGATTTAATTGAACAAACATTTGAATGGCCACAACCAGAATTTAATGTTGTTGATAACGAACTCTATTTTCATGATATTCCTTTGATGGATATCATAAAACAATACGGAACTCCTTTAAAAATATCTTACTTACCAAAAATATCGGAACAAATTCAACGTGCTAAGCGTATGTTTAATGTTGCATTTGCAAAAACAGATTATAATGGTGAATATTATTATTGCTATTGTACCAAAAGTTCGTATTTTGAATTTGTGCTCGATGAAGCATTAAAAAATGATATACATATCGAAACTTCTTCGGCATTTGATTTTCCAATTATCGAACGCCTGTATGAAAATGGTAAAATCACAACCGATAATTATATCATTTGTAATGGATTCAAAAAGCCATTGTACATGCAATATATTTGCGAACTCATTAATGGTGGTTTTCATAACACTATTCCTGTTTTGGATAACATGAACGAACTTTCGTATTATGAAAAGAATGTTAAAGTAAAAGCTAAATTAGGAATACGTATTGCTTCAGAAGAAGAGCCAAGTTTTCAATTTTATACTTCACGACTTGGATTTCGTTACAACGATATTGTAGATTTTTATAAACAACGAATAAAAGATAATAAAAAGTTTGAATTAAAAATGCTTCATTTTTTTATTAATACTGGAATTAAAGATACCTCATATTATTGGAGCGAATTGCACAAAGCCGTTAATATTTATATTGAATTAAAGAAAATATGCCCCGAATTAGACAGTTTAAATATAGGAGGTGGTTTCCCAATTAAAAATTCACTTGCCTTCAATTACGATTATGAATATATGACCGAAGAAATAGTTAGCCAAATTAAAAACTTATGCAATCAAGCCGATTTGCCCGAACCGAACATTTTTACCGAATTCGGATCATTTACTGTAGGAGAAAGTGGTGCTGTTCTTTATTCAATTTTAGACCAAAAAAAGCAAAACGACCGTGAGCTTTGGAATATGATAGATGGTTCGTTTATGACGAATATGCCCGATATTTGGGCTATGAATCAGCGATTTATTTTATTAGCAATTAATCGTTGGGATGCACCTTATGAAAGAGTTTTTTTAGGAGGGTTAACATGCGATAGTCAGGATTTTTATAGCGAAGAAGCACATGTTAATGCCATTTATTTACCAAAATTTGATCCCAATGAACCATTATTTATTGGTTTTTTTCATACAGGAGCCTATCAAGATTCATTAGGGGGGTATGGTGGCATACAACATTGCTTGATACCAGCACCTAAGCACATTATAATTAACAAAGACGAAAATGGCGAATACTATACTAAACTTTTTGCTAAAGAGCAAAGTGCCATTTCAATGTTAAAGAATCTTGGATATTAAATCAGAGTTTAAATGTTACGCCAATGGTTGCGTAAGTTATATCATAACCAAATTCCAAATATATTGCAGTTTTAGGAGAAAAAAAGTATTGCGCTCCAAGATATAAATTCATTAAGAAATGTGCACCACTGTTGTCTCTCATTAACGGTGGATGATTAGGCCCGGAGTGTGTAAATTTATATCCTTCGTATAAAAGTCCAAGTCCTAAGCCTCCGTAAACGTTCATATCTTTTATATCTGCTTCTTCAAGATTGTAATAATATCCTGCTCGAAAAACACTTGAGACGAATGTCCAATTAGATTTATATGTATATGCATATCCGTTGTCATAATAAGTACTTTTGTAATATTTTGTAAAAAATCCTAAACTACCTCCTAATGTGATAGTACCAGGTCCAGCTTTTTTATATCCATGGTCTAAAGTTAATCGTATAGCTGGCGTGCCACCAGAATAATAGTTAATCCAATAATTAACCGACGGTCCTAACCCAATGCTAAAGAAATTAGTTCCGGGCGACATTTCTTGAGATTTTAATAATCCATTAAAAGTTAAAATAGCACACAAAAAGAATAATTGCTTTTTCATATCATCATTTTTTTGCAAAGTTAGACATAAATATGCAATTTGAAGTTTATATAATAATTATTCTTTTAAAAAGTTTTTACCTTGATAAGTGTTTAATTCGTTCATTTTTTTTCTAATTATTTCTGCGATATGATAATTTTTTATCTGATTCCAGTTGGGAGCTATAACCTGATCTTTGGGAGATTCGCTCGTAAAACGTTCAATGTATATATCGGGCGAAAGGTGTTCTAAAAAAGTTATTATCCAATGAATGTATTCATCTACCGAAAGGGGAGTAACTTTTATAGCATCGCTTATATAATATTTGTGTAATAGAGTGTCTTTTAAAATTTGAAGCTGATGCAGCTTTAAGCATGTTAATTGTAAGGTAGAAAGCTTTTTTGCATGAATAATAACTGAATCAATGTTTTCATAGGGTAAGCCAAAAATAAGATGACCGGTAATCCATAGATTGTACTTTTTTAATAGTTTAACCGCATGTTCAACATCTTCAAATGTATGACAACGATTAATTAATTTTAAAGTTTCATTAAACGTAGATTCAATACCTATTTCAACAAAAACTTTTTTTGTTTTATTGATTTCTGCTAAAATATTAATGATGTTTTCGTTAATACAATCGGGACGAGTAGCAATAGCTAATCCAACAACTTTTTCATGACTACATGCTTCTTTATAAATTTCAAACAATTTGTCTGTAGCAGCATATGTATTTGTATAGTTTTGAAAATATGCAATGTAAAGCTGTGTTGGATACTTTTTCGAAAAATATCGTATGCCTTCGGTTAACTGTTGGGTTATGCTGAGATTATTTAATGTGTATTCGGGCAAGAAAGAAGAATTATTGCAATAAATACAGCCAATGTTGCTTTTTGTTCCGTCTCTATTGGGGCAAGAAAAAGGATAATTTATAGAAATTTTTTGCACACGTGTACCATATTGTCGTCGTAACCATTGCGAAAAGCTATTATATGCGTGTTTCATAGTCATAAAATAAAAAAGGCTGTCTTTGCATATAAGACAGCCTATTGTATAGTGAAAATTATTTTACTTGGCTACTCGTTCAAGCCACTTAAGCATAAATAACATAGTTGCCATAGAAATTAAGCACACTGTTACAAATACGCTCCATGTCAACCATAATGGTACATTATCGTACAAAATAGCTCCTATGAAAAGAAGTTGATTGCCTATTGCAGTAGCTCCAAGCCAACCCCCTTGCATAATGCCTTGTAAATGAGGAGGAGCAACTTTAGATACAAAAGAAATTCCGAGCGGACTGATAAATAATTCTGCAATTGTTAATATAAAGTAAGTTAATACCAATAACCATGGTGTAACTTTTTGTATTTCGGGCAATCCACCCATTGCAATAACTTCTGCCTTTGATGGTAGTCCTAAAGAGCCTAAAGTCATTACAAAATAAGCAGCAGCAGCAATTAACATGCCAATAGCAATTTTCTTTGGTGTAGATGGTTCAATGCCTTTAGCACGCATCCATCCAAAAATGCTCATGATAATTGGTGTAAGCAATACGATGAAGAATGGGTTAATGGACTGAAATATCTCAGCACCCTGTATAGTTACAAAACCTAAATTTATTGCAATACCCTTAAGGTTTGTATAATCTTTTGCAAAATATGTAAGAGTTAAACCATTTTGATGGAATGAGAACCAAAAGAAAATCACAATACCAAAAACTGCAAATAATGCATAAATACGTTGCTTAATTTCTTTGGCTTCCATTTGAATATTGGTGGCTGTTGCATCTGTCTTCTTAACTTTAGGTGCAGGGTTGGGGAACTTTTTCTTATTGGAAAGATAAATAACAACCGATACAAGCATGGCTAAAACTGAAATACCAAAAGCATAATGAAATCCTGTAGTAAATACATTCAAATATTCAGCTACGAAGGCATTTAAGTCGGCAACTGGGGTGCCGCTAACTTGATTTGCCAATTCGGCAAGTTTCTGAGAAGCCTCTGGTGTAATCGTTCCTTCTAAATATTGATGACACAGCTCTGGTAATGTTGCATTGTATTGATAACCATGAGCTTGTAACCAACCATTTCTCATACCAATTGCCATAAGTGGAGCAAATAAGGCACCTACATTAATAAACATATAGAAAATTGAGAAACCAGAGTCTCTCATTTTGCTGTAAGTTTCATTGTCGTACATTTGCCCAACAAGAGCTTGCAAGTTTCCTTTAAACAACCCATTGCCGAAGGCAATAATAAAAAGCCCAAAGCAAGAGAGTGTTAAAAATAATGTTTTATTGGGAACAGGTGTAGGAGTGGGAATAGCAATTAGCAAGTATCCTAAGGTCATCACGAACAATCCGGCTAAAATAGTAGTTTTATATTTTCTTGTTCTATCGGCTATTAAACCACCAACAAAAGCAAGAATGTAAATTGAAAAATAGAAAATTGAATAAATAATTCCTGCATTTGTACCGCTTAAGCCGAACTTAGCTTGTAAAAATAAGACTAAAATAGCCATCATGGTATAAAACCCGAAACGCTCTCCCATATTAGCAAGAGCTGCTGCAATTAATCCTTTTGGATGATTTTTAAACATATCACTATTTTTTATAACTTTACGAGGCAAAGATATAAAGAAAGTTCAATAAAAAAATTTTATATCTAAAAAATTTAGCATATGAAAATCTTTACAACTCAGCAAATTGCTGATATAGATAAATTTACAATAGAAAATGAACCCATTAAGTCTATAAAATTAATGGAGAGAGCAGCAACAAATTTAGCTATGTATATTTTTAAATACTCAATAAAGAGTGGATTTGTAGTTAATTACGACAATCATGAATATCAATCGAATTCAAAAATACTAATAATATGTGGTCCTGGTAATAATGGTGGGGATGGATTGGCTATGGCGAGAATTTTGGTAGATAAATATTCTTTTTATCAAATAAATGTTGTTTTGTTTGCCGAAAAAGAAAAATTGTCAAATGATTGCAAAAAGAACTGGAAAAGACTTAAAAAGTTATCCAATGAAATAAAAATTTTTCATACAACCGATCCGGACGAAGTTTATATTGATCGTTCATATATTGTAATTGATGCATTATTTGGTAATGGTTTAAATAGACCTTTAAAAGATCCCTATAAAACTTTGATCCAAAAAATTAATAAATCAGGAGCATATGTAATATCTATAGATTTACCCAGTGGGTTAATGGGGGAAGATAATCGAAACAACGATAAAGAAGCAATAGTTAAGTCTCACAATACATTAACTTTACAATTTCCAAAATTATCATTTTTCGATCCGGCAAATGAAGATTTTATTAAAAAATTTGAAATAATTGATATACAATTACATCGTGATGCGATAAACAATACTCACACACGCTATTATTACATTGATGAAAAGATGATAAATGACTTTTTTAAAATTCGCCGTAAATTTTCAGAAAAACGCGATTATGGTCATGCCTTATTAATTGCAGGAATGTATGCTAAAACAGGAGCAGCAATTTTAGCTGCTAAAGCATGTTTACGTTCGGGAGTAGGATTGCTACATACTCATGTTCCCAAAAACTCAGTTTTGCCCATACAAGTAGCTTTGCCCGAAACAATGCTTTCGATTGATGAGCATGAAGAATATTTTACAAATGTCAACATTGAACCGTATTACACTGCTGTAGGTATTGGACCTGGTATAGGAACCAATGAGCTTACACAACAAGGATTTTATAATTTAATAGAACAAGTTAAGAACAAAAATTTACCTCTTGTTATTGACGCAGATGGATTAAATATTTTGTGTAAACATAAAGACTGGTTGAAAAAATTACCTCAAAATACAATATTAACACCACATAAACGTGAGTTTGAACGATTATTTGGAACATTTGAGAATTTCTTTGACAGAATTCATGCGGCTTCTGATATTAGCCAAAATACTCATTGTATTATTGTTTTAAAAGGTGCATATACACAAATTTACACACCCGATGGGAATATTTATTTCAACAGTACAGGCACACCAGCAATGGCAAAAGCAGGTATGGGCGATGTATTAACAGGTATCATTTTAGCATTAATTGCACAAGGTTACAAACCCGAACAAGCTGCAATCATGGCTGTTTATTCTCATGGTAAAGCAGGCGAAAAATGCACAGATTTTTACGATGAATATTCTGTATTGCCTTCTGATTTAATTGAAAAATTGTCTTTTAATTGTACATATGAGATTAATTAAAAAATTTTTAATCACCGATTTTGATGATTATATTAAAAAATTATTGAACTTTTTAAAAAACGAGCAAGTCTTCATTATTCTTGATTCTACGTCGTACTCATATAAAAAGTTTAAATTCCTAGCAGCATGGGGGATTGTAAATGGTTTGAAAGCAACAGATAAAAATTTTTTTGATCAACTTTTTCAATTTCATAATGAAACAAACGATTGGTTGCTTGGGCATATTTCCTATGATGTAAAAAATATTATCGAGGAATTAGATTCTAAAAATATTGATAATATTAGTTTTCCAGATGCCTTTTTTTTTCAACCAATGATTTTGACTATTGTAAATAACTTTGATGTCGAATATCATTATTTAGATTTTTCTCGATTGGATGTTGATGAATTACATTACATAATTAGCAATTGTTCATTAATAGATCTTAAAAACCAAAATTCACATGTATTTAAAAAACGCATGACAAAACAAGAATATAAGGATAAAATCCATAAAATAAAAAAGCATATTCAACTAGGAGATATTTATGAATTAAATTTTTGCCAAGAATTTTATACAACGAATGTTTCAATAGATCCGTTTAATGCATATTACTTTATTCGTCAGAGGCAACCCATGCCTTTTTCTGCTTTTTATCGTTATTATGACAAGTATTTAATGTGTGCCTCGCCCGAAAGGTTTTTAAATAAAACAGGAGATACCATTATTTCTCAACCTATAAAAGGAACTATTCGTAGAGGTAAAAATGAAATAGAAGATGCAGCTATGTATAATAAACTTAAACATAGTGAAAAAGACAGAGCTGAAAATATTATGATTGTCGATCTTGTTCGAAACGATTTAGCAAAAACAGCTGTTCAATCTAGTGTTATTGTTAAGGAGTTATGCGAAGTGTATACTTTTCCTTCAGTTTTTCAAATGATATCTACGGTGCAAAGTACATTATCAAATAATGTAACATTTACCGAAGCAATAAAAATGGCATTTCCGATGGGAAGTATGACAGGTGCCCCAAAAATTGAAGCAATGAAATTGATAGACGACTTTGAGACGATAAAACGTGGTTTATATTCAGGTACAGTTGGATATATTACACCAGAAGCTGATTTTGATTTTAATGTGGTTATTCGTAGTTTGCAATACAATGAAAATTTACAATATGCTTCAATGATAACAGGAGGTGCTATTACTATCAATTCGGATGCCGAACAGGAATATGAAGAATGTTTAATAAAGGCTAAGGGATTATTAAACGCTATTAATTCATCAATCGAAAATGGATAATTTGATTACACGCGTACGTCAGTTTGTTGAGGAGAAGAGGCTGTTTACTTATCAACACAAATTGCTATTAGCTATAAGTGGTGGATTAGATTCAATGGTATTATGGGAAATCATTAAAATATTGAATATTAAATACGCAATAGCTCATTGTAATTTTCAATTGCGAGGAACAGAATCGGATGCTGATGAAAAATTTATTACATTAAAAGCTAAAAATGAAGGAATACCATATTTTATCCAAAGATTCGATACAGAAAAATATGCTAAAGAACGTAATTTAAACATTCAAGAAGCCGCTCGAGAACTTAGATACAAATATTTTTTCGACGTATGCAGTAAAGAAGAGTACGATTACATTGTTACAGCCCATCATCTTGATGATCGCATTGAAACATTTTTTATTAATTTATTGCGTGGTACAGGTATTAAGGGTTTATGTTCTATTCCTGTGAAAAATGACAGAATTATTCGACCATTATTATTTTGTACTCGTGAAGAATTGCAATTTTTTGCTTTTCAACATCAATTAATTTGGCGAGAAGATAGCTCAAACAAAGAAGATAAATATTTTCGCAATAAAATTAGGCATTACCTAATTCCAATGTTACGAGAATTAAAACCATCGTTTTATCATGTTTTTAACGATAATTTTAGTCGTCTCGAATTGGAAAAACAAATTCTTGAAGATGTTATAAATAAGGAACTATCAATATTTATCAGGGAGGAAAATAAGATAATTCACATAAAAAAAACAGCAATATTATCCAATGTTTCACTTCATAATGTGATTAAGTATTATTTAAAACAATTTCGCTTTCATGATAAACAAATAGACTTACTTTTACATGCTGAATTACAAACAGGGAGAACAATACAAAATAAAAATTTCACACTCATTAACGACAGAGAAGAATGGATTATAAAATCAAATGAAATTAAACAATTTTCGAAATCTCCATTTTTTATTCATGAAGATATGCACTTTGTCTTTTATGGTTATGGCTTCAATATAAGATCGGTACTATACCAAGATTTTTCTGAAATACCTAAATCAAATTTTATAGCATGTCTCGATAAGGGGAAGCTTCAATTCCCGTTAACGCTTCGTCGTTGGAAAAATGGCGATAATATGATACCATTGGGAATGAAAAACAGAAAGAAAATAAGCGACATACTTACAGATGCCAAAATCCCTACCTATAAAAGAAAAGACTATTATGTTTTAGAATCTAACGGTGAAGTTGCTTGGTTAGTTGGTTTACGAATAAGTGAAAAGTTTAAAATAACAGCTGAAACAAGAGAAGTTTATGTAATTGAAATTACTCATGATGATCGTGTTGATGATCATCGCCATGACTACACGCTTTGTTAATTTTCTTGTTTTGATCAGAAAATTCAGTGTAATATCCTATTTTTTCTATGGCAGCTACAATCGATTCTTTATTTTGTTTCTTTTCATCGTATTGAATAGTTACAACTTTGGTTTCTAAATCAGCATTTACTGAGTAAATACCTTCTACTTTCTTCAATTCTTTTTCAATGAGTGCTTTTCCATTAGCACAATGAAAAAATGTTTTTACTTTTAATTCAGACGATTTTTGTGCAAATAAAACAATTGAAGATGTAACCAGAATAAATAATACTAAAAACTTTTTCATAATTTAATAGATTTAATGTAAATTTGTGCAAAACTAAAAAAAAAATGAATATGAAAAAAATTGCATGTATTATTTTTATAGCCATGACTGTTGTTGCATGTAAAAAAGATAACAAAGACAACAACAATAATCAAAATCCTGTGCCAACCAACGATATAATAGTTGCTGCATCGGATAATGCTTTGTCAAATGGGATGTTCGACGATGTATTTAAACAAGGGAGCAGTGGAACCAGAAAAATGGATGATTCGTTAGGTGGAAAAAGCTCTTACAACACGCTTAATTCTTGTGCAACAATAACTATTACACCGTTCGATTTGGTATCCTGGCCAAAAACTGTAACAGTTGATTTTGGTAACACTAATTGCCTTTGCAATGACGGTTATTACAGAAGAGGCAAATTAGTTATGACAGTAACAACTTGGTATCACGATTCGGGATGTGTTGTAACCATTGTTCCCCAAAACTATTATGTTAACGATCATAAAATTGAAGGACAAAAGGTTATCACAAATCTTGGTCGAAACAGCCAACAACATTTACGATATAGTGTAGTAGTAACCAACGGTAAAGTTACAGATCCCAATGGTACTACTTATCGTACATGGAATAGTTCACGCATACACGAATGGATAAGTGGTGAAGGCACATGGAATCCTTGGGATGATGAATATTTAATTACAGGCAATGCTGATGGAGTTACAAGAACCGGCAAGCCATATACTGTTGTTATTGATACTCCATTAAATATTTATACAGGCTGCAAATGGATTCGCAGCGGACAACTTACTCTTACCGTTCAAGGAAATCCTCCCGTAACTGTTAACTATGGCACTACACCTGTGTGCGATAATGTTGCAGTGGTAACTATCAATGGAGTGAATTATACCATAAACATGTAAACCAAAACCAGGTCGTTCTATCGCTCTTTCGAAAGAAGGGGAGGAAAGTCCGGGCAGCAGAGAGCACCATGCTTCCTAACAGGAAGGTACTGTGAGGTACGGCAATGCAACAGAAAATAACCGTTCTTCTCCGCGAGGAGCAGAATAAGGGTGAAAAGGTGGGGTAAGAGCCCACCAGTACTACTGGCGACAGTAGTAGCTGTGCAACCCATGGGCTGCAAGGTCGTGTATACCGGCGTTTGAGGGTGGCTCGCCCAATGCCGGGGGGTAGACCGCTGGAGTTTGGAAGTGATTCCAAACCTAGATAAATGATAGAAATTCTTCTCGCAAGAGGAGAAATACAGAACCCGGCTTACAGACCTGTTTTCATCATAGCTGCTCATTAATGGGCAGCTTTTGTATTTAATGGCATTTATGTTACTTTTGCAATTCAAAATGTAGTTAGTATGGAAGTGAATAAAATAAGACAAGCATTTATTGATTTTTTCAAAACAAAAGAACATGTATTTGTGCCATCTGCTCCCATAGTTGTAAAAAACGATCCTACATTGATGTTTACGAATGCTGGTATGAATCAGTTTAAAGATATATTTCTGGGCAACAAACCAGCTCAATATCTACGAGTTGTGAACTCACAAAAATGCTTGCGTGTTTCGGGCAAACACAATGATCTTGAAGAAGTAGGGCACGATACTTATCATCACACGATGTTCGAAATGCTTGGTAATTGGTCTTTTGCCGATTATTTTAAAAAAGAAGCTATAGAATGGGCATGGGAGTTTTTGACCGAAGTTCTGAAAATAGATAAAAGTCGCTTATATGTTACCGTTTTTGAAGGTTCGACTGATGATGGGCTAGAACCCGATGAAGAAGCATTTCAATTATGGAAACGCTTAATAAATGAAGAACATATAATAAAAGGTTCAAAAAAGGATAATTTTTGGGAAATGGGCGACACTGGTCCTTGTGGTCCATGCTCAGAAATTCATGTAGATATACGTAATGATCAACAACGTCTTTCAGTGCCCGGATATTTACTAGTAAATAAAGGGGATCCTCAAGTTATCGAAATTTGGAATTTAGTATTTATACAGTTTAATCGTTTGGCAAATGGCAAATTAGAGCCTTTGTCGGGCAAACATGTCGATACAGGAATGGGCTTGGAACGCTTGGCAATGGTTTTGCAAGGTAAAACGTCGAATTACGATACAGATATATTTCAACCAATAATAAAGCGAATAGAAGAATTGTCGGGTATAAAATATGGTACAGATGCCAAATCAGATGTTGCAATGCGTGTTATGGCCGATCATATTAGAGCTATAGCGTTTACCATAGCCGACGGACAGTTGCCTTCCAACACAGGAGCAGGATATGTTATTCGTAGAATATTACGCAGAGCTGTTAGATATGCATATTCATACCTTGAATTTAAAGAGCCCGTGTTATTCAAATTAGTGGAAGTATTGGTAAAACAAATGGGTGATTACTTTAACGAAATAAAACAACAACAAACGTTTATTGAAAAAGTTATATACGAAGAAGAAAGCTCTTTTTTACGAACTTTAGAAACAGGTATAAAAAGATTTGAGTATTACATTGAAAAAGAAAAACCACAAATAGTTGATGGAAAGTTTGCTTTTGAATTATATGACACTTATGGCTTTCCATTAGATTTAACACAATTAATGGCACAGGAACATAATTTAAAGGTTGATATACCTACATTTGAACAATGTTTAAATGAACAAAAAGAACGCTCTAAAAAAGATGCGCATATCGAAGCGAGTGATTGGGAAATAATTTATCAATGCGATGAAGTAAAATTTTTAGGGTACGATTATTTATCAGTGCCTGCAAAAATAGTAAGGTATAGGCAAGTCGAACAAAAAGGTAAAAAATATGTACAACTTGTGCTCAATCAAACCCCATTTTATGCCGAAAGTGGAGGTCAAGTGGGCGATACGGGATGGCTGTTGTCAGAAGAAGAAAAAATTGCAATTATTAACACTGTTAAAGAAAATGATTTAATTATTCATGTAGCTTCAGCATTGCCAAAGAATTTAAGAAATGAATTTACTGCTGCAGTTGATATCGAAAAACGAAAAATGACCGAACGAAATCATTCGGCTACACACTTATTGCATTATGCATTACGGAAAGTATTGGGCGTTCATGTAGAACAGCGTGGTTCGTTAGTGCATCCCGAATATTTACGCTTTGACTTTTCCCATCCACAAAAGCTTACGGACGAAGAAATTCGAGAAGTTGAATTTGTTGTTAATGAAATGATATGGAATGCTATTCCATTAGTTGAAAAAAGAGAAACTCCATTAGAAGAAGCAAAGGCTATGGGTGCTATGGCTCTTTTTGGCGAAAAGTACGAAGATAAAGTTAGGGTTGTGCGTTTTGGCGAATCTGTTGAATTATGTGGTGGTACTCATGTCGAAAATTCTGCCAATATTGGTGTTTTTAAAATAGTTTCTGAATCGGCAATTGCAGCAGGAATAAGACGTATAGAAGCCATTACTCACAAGAGAGCATGGGAATTCATAGAACAACATTTGTATGAACTAAAAAGTGCAAAGTCGTTATTTCCAAATACAAAAAATTTATCCAAATCTATTGAATCTACGTTAGATCAAGTTAAGATTTATCAGAAAAAATACGAAGAATTGTTAAAAGAAAAGTTACAACTTATTAAAGAACATTTGAAACAGCAACAATATGCAATGGGCGATTATAAAATTATTGCCTCAAAAATAGATGTTGATACGTCCGATGCACTTCGCGATTTAGTATTTCAACTTAAAAACCAAGATAAATACACGGCTGTATTATTGGCTGCTGAAGTAAATGATAAAGCATACTTGGCATTAGGCTTTTCCGATGCGGTAGTGAACGAAAAAAAACTCCATGCTGCTGAAATTATAAAACAGCTAGCAAAAGAAATTAATGGAGGAGGAGGAGGACAAGCATTTTTTGCCACTGCAGGTGGTTCTAATTTGCAAGGAATTCAAAAAGCTCTAAAAAAATTAGATTCATTGCTTTTGTCATGATTGCTTTTAAAAATGTTTCGTTTGCATATGGTGCTCATCAAATTTTGCAAAACGTTTCTTTTCTTATTAAAGAAAATGATAAAATTGGACTCATAGGTCGAAATGGTGCCGGAAAAACTACTTTATTTGAATTGATTGTAAGACACTTAATTCCTTCGGAAGGAATTATTGAAATACCTAAAAATGTTACAGTTGGTTATTTACCTCAGCATTTGTCATTAGTAAATACGACTTCGTTATGGGATGAAACTCTCAAAGCATACGACGAAATAATAAATAAAAAGAAGCAACTTGATAAATTGCTGAATACATTGAATGAAATAGATAATGAACTTCAAATTCAGCAAACATTACTTCAAATTGAACAAATACAAGAATTTTTACACTACCATAATGCAGAAACAATAAACGAGCGTACAGAGCAAGTTCTTGTTGGCTTAGGTTTCAAAAGATCTGATTTTGAACGTCCAACAAGTGAGTTTAGTGGTGGTTGGAGAATGCGAATAGAGTTAGCAAAAATTTTACTCAAAAATCCTAACGTATTGTTGCTCGATGAACCTACCAATCATCTCGATATAGAATCAATTCAATGGCTCGAAGACTATTTAATTCGCTATCAAGGTGCTGTTATTATAGTTTCGCACGATATTGCATTTTTAGATCACATTACGCAAAGGACAATAGAAATTATCAATTCACGAATTTATGATTACGAAATGCCATACTCAGAATTTGTTAGTTTCAGAAAGACGCAAATAGAACTTCAACGACAAGCTTTCGAAAATCAGCAAAAACAGATAGAACAAACCGAGCGGTTTATAGAACGGTTTCGATACAAGGCAACAAAGGCACGACAAGTACAATCGAAAATTAAGCAACTTGAAAAACTTGAACGAATTGAAATAGACGAATACGAAACAAAAAGCATATCGCTACAATTTCCACCAGCATTGCATAGTGGAACTGTTGTTTGTGAGGCAAAAGAATTGTCGAAAAATTATGGGACGCTTCAGGTAATAAACAACATTGATTTTATTATAACAAGAGGCGAAAAAATTGCATTAGTTGGAAAAAATGGAGAAGGAAAAACAACTCTGGTAAAAATAATCAAGGGCGATTTAGCTGCTAATGGTTTTATTCAGCTTGGGTATCAGGTAAAAATAGGCTATTTTGCACAAAATCAGGATGAATTGCTCGATTTGAATAAAACAATCGAACAAACAGTAAGCGAAATTGCACCAGCAGACATACGACCTAAAATTCGCAATATCTTAGGATATTTTTTATTTAGCGACGACGATGTGTACAAACCTATAAATGTATTGTCGGGAGGAGAACGTGCACGTGTATTATTGGCAAAGTTGTTGCTCGAACCAGTAAATTTTCTTTTACTCGATGAGCCTACCAACCATTTAGATGTGCCTTCAAAAAGAATATTAAAAGAAGCAATTAAAAAGTATGATGGTACTGTACTTATTATTTCGCACGATAGAGAATTTTTAGACGGATTGGTTGATAAAATTTGGGAAATAAATAATGGAAAAATTAAAGAATACGATGGCGATATTTGGAATTTTCTAAAGCAAAAAAAAGCTCTTAGTTTGCAAACATTGTTTAACAGAAATGAATCAAAAGAAAAAAACTATAAAGAAAAATCGACTTCAAACATTGAGTATTTGCAGAAAAAAGAATTAGATAAAAAAATTAGAAAAATAGAAACAGAGTTGGAAAAAACTGAACAACTTTTGCATACATACGAACAAAAGATTCAAGAATTTGAAAAAATATTAAATAATCAGCATCAACACACAAATTACGATTATCAAATGTTTGTACAATACGACAAAACAAAACTTGAGTATGAACATTTATTTAAGCAATGGGAAAATTTAATTACAGAAAAAGAACATTTATTAAACGAAAAAAAACTACGATATTCGTAATTTATCAAAACTAAATTATGTTTCATCAGACTTATAATACCAAACGATTGATTATAAAAAAAGTCGACAAATTTAATATCGAAAAATATTTTAATGATATTGTTTGCCTTTATACAGATGAAGATATAATGAAGTATAGTGGTTTTGGGACTTTAACGAATAAAGATGAAGTAGAGCAACTGTTTTTCCGATTTTTACAAAAAGAAAATTTTTATTTATGGCTACTTATTGAAAAAAATGAAGATAAATATATTGGCGATGTTTCATTATTTATTGATACGGCACACTTGTATGGTTCGGTAGGTTGCTTTTTAAACAAAACATATCAGCATAAAGGTTATATGACCGAAGCACTGAAAGAAATATTATTTTCTTTTTTTATTGAATTTGGTTTTCATCGAGCCGAAGCTCAGGTGCATAGACATAATGAATCGAGCATAAAATTTTTCGAACATTTTGGGTTTCAATACGAAGGTATTTTACGCGAAAATTTTTTACTAAATGGCACGTTTTATGATAGTAGAATGTATAGTATGCTATTTGATGAATTTATAAATCGTTATGCACAAAAGTAATATTTTAATCATTGTTATACTATTTTCAATTAACCTATTGGGGCAAGAAGAAAATGTATTCGAACCCAAATTGGTTAGAGAGATTACACCCGATAAGAAAATAGAATCGTATATTGAAATTCGCGATTCTGTGTTAGCATTTATTGATGTTTTTAAAGAAAAATGGGGGCAAGAAGAAGACACTGACGGAAAAATACGGTGGACAAATGTTGCAATAGATAGCATAGATGGTAAAATAGAACTGCAACTGTATCATCCCAAATCAAAATCCCGTGCGAATTTTCCTAAAACCACACCCATAGCAAAAAAAACAAAAGGGAACGAAATTAGAGTTATACGACTTAGATTCATTCAAAAAAATAAAGACATACTATCGTCTCAGCAAAATGCTCGGTATATTATTGATTACATTAAACAACTATATACAGAAATTGCAGAATCTGACGAAGAAAGCGATGAATAAATGATTTTAATTTCTTTAGCTTTTTGCGTATTTTTATAGCCAATTATTGTATCATGCTCGAAGTTACTTTTACTTATAAATTTTTAAACAAGGAAAAAGAAGAAATTTTTTCTGCATTACTCAATACACTTGGATTTGAAGGCATTTGGTACGAACACAATACAATGAAAGCATACATTGAAAAGCAATATTTTAGTATAGAGAAGTTGGAACAAGTTATTAACAATTTGGCAATACCCGTTCATTTTATTATAAGTGAAATAGCTGAAACTAATTGGAATAATATTTGGGAATCGTCGTATCAGCCAGTGCTTATTGCCAATAAACTATTAATTAAAGCACCTTTTCATAAAATTGATAATTCGTATCCTATAGAGATTATCATTCAACCCCAAATGTCGTTTGGCACAGGACATCATCCTACTACATATTTAATAGCCGAATATTTGCTTACAATTAATTTAAAAGAAAAAATAGTTATAGATGCAGGTTGTGGAACAGGAATATTATCAATACTTGCCGAAAAACTTGGTGCATCGGCTATTTATGCTTTTGACATAGAGAAAAATGCTGTAGAAAATACAAAACAAAACATTTTACTCAATCAATGCGTAAATATTTACGCTAGTTTAAACTCTGTAAAAACTTTTTCGCCCGTTAGTGCCGATATTTTTATTGCCAATATAAATCGCAATGTATTGATAGACGAAATGGATTATTATGCTAAATTGTTAAAACAAAATGGCGAATTAATTTTGAGTGGTTTTTTAACAGAAGATGTAAATCTGATTATACAAAAGGCAACAAATATTGGACTAAAATATCGTTGTCAATTACAAAAAAATGATTGGCATGGTTTGGTTTTTATTAAATAAAATTATGAAGAAGATATTAATATTTATTCTGATAATTTCATGGTGTAGTGTGTATTCACAACCAATGAAAACATTTTCTGCAAAACCCGAACAATTTATTATCGAATTAAAGGAATTTATAGAAAATAAAGATAAAAAATTGGGTAAAGACTTATATGAACAATTATTACCCTTATGGAATGGAACATATTACAATCAACAAGATAAAGAAAAAATCATAAGCGTAGCCAACGAATTGCTTCAAAAAAGAGCATTACCTATTCCTCATTTCGAATCATATACTAAAATTATTATCATATTTGCCCGTAAAAGCTATCCAAAAGCCGATTTCGATGAATGGCTAAAAGGGACAAGTTTTCTTTGTCGTAAAAAAACATCAACCCTCAATGCTATTGACAATTTTTTGGATAACATTTATTCGTTTATTGATAAACAATATTTAGCAAAATCAAGTACTGTTCGTTGGAAAACAAGAAATTCAAATGCACAATTTATTTTCGATGGAGAAAACTTTTTTATTAGCGTAGGTAAGGGCGATATTGTATGTTATTCAAAAAACGACAGTACGGTTGTTTATAATACAGAAGGGACATATAATGCTTATACGCAAGAGTGGACAGGATATAATGGAGTTGTAACATGGGAGCGGGCTGGCTTTAAACGCGATGAGGTGTATGCCCAACTTCGACGCTATAAAATAGATATGAAAAAATCTAATTTCGATGCCGATTCGGTTTATCTTGTACATAAACGATATTTTAAAGAACCATTATTAGGGATACTTTCAGAAAAGGTTATGGCAGACGTAGATACACAAAAAGCGATATATCCGCAATTTCGTTCATATTCGAAACGACATAAAATTGCTAATATTTTTCCCAACATTCATTATGAAGGGGGCTTTTCGTTAAAGGGCAACCGCTTTATTGGCGAAGGTACTGCAGACGAATTAGCTTTGCTATCAATATATTACAAAGATACTCTAAAAATGTTAGCTGCATCGCGTTCATACATCTTTCGCGAGGATGAAATTAACGGACAAAACACGGCTATTACTATATATATTGAAAAAGATTCTATTTATCACCCTGGTGTGATTTTTAAATATGATGCCAATCGAAACGAACTGGCGCTAATACGCGACAACGAAGGTATGCGTCGCAGTCCTTATTACGATACATACCACAGATTGGAGCTCGATTTTCCATACTTAACATGGAAACTTAATGAACCACAAATGGTTATGCGTCCAATACCTAAAACAACTAATAAAAAAGCTACCTTTTCTTCCATGGACTATTTTAGTCAAAGTAAATATCTCGAACTGCAAGGAATGGATATGAAAAACCCCTTACAAGAACTAAGAGCCTTTACTAAGAAGATTGGCTCGCGAAAATTTCACGAAAACAATTACGCTTCACATATTAAATTGAGTTTGCAAGCTACTCGACAAGTGTTATTAGGATTGGCATTTAAAGGATTTGTAAATTATTCGCTCGAAACGGGTGAAGTTTATGTAACTGATAAAACATTTTTTTACCTTCAATGTAGTGTAGGACAAAAGGACTACGATGTAATAAATTTTGAATCGAACGTTGTTGGCGATGATTATAATGCTATATTGAGTTTGCTCGACAATAATCTTAAAATGAAGGGAGTACAGGAAATATTTCTGTCCGATTCGCAAAATGTAGCCATATTCCCTAAAGAGCAACAAATCATTATCAAGAAAAACCGTGACTTTGTATTCGATGGAAAAGTAAGAGCAGGATTGTTTTTATTTATTGGTTCAAACTTTTCGTTTTCGTACGAACAATTTAAACTAACTCTAACCGATATTAATACTATAAAAATGCGTGTAAAAACCGATGAAGTTGATCAATATGGCAATCCTGTGCAACGTGATTTGACAAGCGTAATCGAAAATGCTACGGGCGAGCTTTTACTCGATGAACCTAATAATAAAAGTAGTGTTAAACGAATACCTAAATATCCCATTTTTAATAGTAAAAAAGATTCGTATGTATTTTACGATTACAAATCTGTGTTCGATGGGGTATATAAACGCGATAATTTTTATTTTCAAATATATCCATATTCGCTTGATAGCATAAATACATTAACCCGCAAAAATTTATTATTTAAAGGACATTTTGTTTCGGCAGGAATATTCCCTCCATTTGATGAAACATTGAGTGTACAAGCCGATTATTCGCTTGGCTTCAAACGTAACACACCTATCGAAGGTTTTCCTGCTTATGGTGGCAAAGGTACTTACAAAAAACAAATTATGCTGAGTAATAAGGGACTAAGAGGTAGTGGCGAACTTGCATTTGTTAAAGCAAAAGCAATTTCTGACGATTTTATGTTTTTCCCCGATTCAATGAATACAACAGCAAAAGAATTTTATGTCGAAAAACAAGCAAAGGGTGTCGAATTCCCTTCTGTTGAAGGTAAGAATATATACATACATTGGTTACCCTATAAAGAAGAAATGTTAGCGACAAATACAACTAAGCCATTTGAAATGTACGATAAACAGGCAACTTATGAAGGAACATTAAGGATTGAACCCAAAGGGTTATCAGGTTGGGGAAAACTTGAGTTTGCCACTGCACAGTTGTTATCGAATCAATTTAACTTTAAAGAACACATAGTAGATGCCGATACATCAAACTTTAATCTGAAAACACTGGAGCAAACCGATTTTTCATTTAAAACAAATAATGTAAAATCTCATATAGATTTTAAAGAGCGTAAAGGCGAATTTATGAGCAATGGCGAGGCTTCGTTTGTAGAGTTTCCGCAAAACAAATATATCTGCTACATGGACCAATTTACATGGTGGATGGATAAAGAAGAAATAGAAATGAGCGCTAGCCAGAAAGCATTAGCCAAAGTGCCAGAAAATAAAGAAAATATGAGCCCAACCGAAGCGGAAGATGTTCAATTGCAAGGTTCGAAATTTATTTCAATTCATCCCAACCAAGATTCACTCAGTTTTATTGCTCCGACTGCTAAGTACAATTTACGAAAATATATTATTTCTGCCAATGATGTTAAGTTGATACGTGTTGCAGATGCGACTGTTTACCCTGGCGATGGAAAAGTAGTTATAGAAAAAAATGCAGTCATGCAAACTTTAAAAGAATCAAAAATTGTTGCCAACAATACGAATCGTTTTCATACTATTTACAATGCAACAACTAATATTTATGGTAAGAAAAACTATTCATCGTC
The DNA here is from genome assembly GCA_026417155.1 of Bacteroidales bacterium. Taxonomy (GTDB): domain Bacteria; phylum Bacteroidota; class Bacteroidia; order Bacteroidales; family GWA2-32-17; genus Ch61. Next base: position 26,854 of record JAOADU010000056.1, read on the forward strand.
GGGTTATTACGATTATATAGACGAAACAAATAACAAGCAGGTCATTAAATTTGATGTAGTTAGTGTCGATTCTACTTATCAAACATATGCACGTGGAAAAATTGGAATTACTGAAAACTTTACTTTAAGCCCGAATTTTGCATTTACCGGCGATGTATATTTATATGCAAATAATGAATTTTTAACTTTTGATGGTTCAACAAAAATTTCGCACGAATGCCAAAGCATGAATCGTTATTGGGTTAATTTTAAAGCTGTTATCAATCCTAAAGAAATTTATATTCCAATAGGTGATACCGTAAAGGATATCAATAATAATCGTATAAACAATGGCTTCTTTATTACTAACGATTCCATTCACATTTATCCTGCATTTTTAATCAAAAGGAAGAATTATAGTGATATAGCAGTTTTTAAAGCAACTGGCTTTTTAACTTTCGACAAAAAAGACAGCAAATACAAAATTTCTAATAAAGAAAAATTGCAAGAATTTAACATGCCTGGCGATTATTTAAGTTTACACCGAACGGCATGTGTTATGTATGGCGAAGGTAAATTAAATCTGGGTGTCAATTTAGGACAAGTTAAATTGAATACTGTAGGTAATGTTACTTCCGATTTAATAAAAGGTGATGTTTACATTGATTTACTAATGGGGATTAATTTCTTTATCGAAAGTAAATGTATGGATATTTTTACAAAAGATGTTACAAATGCACCTGGTTTAGAACCTATTGATCTTACAAGAAATGTTTTTGTTAAAGGACTGTACGAATTAGTTGGCGAACAAAAAGCCAATGAATTAATAAGCGAATATAGCTTAGGAAAATTCAAAAAAATGCCTAAAGAATTGGAACATACCATTATGCTTACTGATCTGAAATTCAAATGGAATCAAAAAACAAAATCTTACATTTCCGATACATTAATAGGAATAGGTATGGTTGGAAAAGAGTATGTAAATAGAATGGCAGTAGGTTTTATGGAAATTACTAAAAAACGTAGTGGTGATAAATTTAATTTATATTTGCAGTTGACGGATAATTTATGGTATTTCTTTTCGTATAGCAATAATTTAATGCAAGTTTTATCGAGTAACGAAGAATTTAATACAGTCATAAAAACATTAAAACCCGATCAGCGAAAAATAGATGCCGACAAAGGACAAGCACCGTATTCATACTTTGTTGCTTCAGTTACAACCATGAAGAAATTTGTAAAACGCATGCGCGAATATTATAGTCAAGATGCTCAAATTGAAGAAGAAACTGAAGAACAAATTAAAGAATAGCTTTTTTGATATGAAAATATTGCCATTTAGAACATTATTTTTCATTTTAAAACACAAAAACTATATGATACTAAGATTTGTAAATTTATTAAAAGTGTAAAAACATTTATATAAAACCGTTATGGTAAATTCTTTTAATATTTTTCAACCACAGATAAAATTTACAAACATGAATTTTTTTTAAGAGCACATTAATAAATACCTTTTAAAATTTATGAGCTTTTGCATGCATATAAATAAATATATTCTATACCTTTGCATGTTAATTTTTTAGCTATGAATGAAACACATCGTTTGTTTTCAGAATTTCCTCCAGTTACAGCTGAACAATGGAAGGAAATTATAATAAAAGAACTAAAGGGCGCTGACTATGAGAAAAAACTTTTATGGAATTCGCCCGAAGGAATAGTAATAAAACCCTTTTACACAAAAGAAGATGTACCTTCGAATTTTTATCAATCCGATTATTCTGAAAATGTCCATATTCGAAGGTCGTGTAAAACAAACAATAATTGGGTTATTTTCGAAGAAATTTATGTGTCCGATATAGAAAAAGCAAATTATCAGGCAACAGATGCCCTAAAACGAGGTGCAGAAGGTATTGAGTTCATAATACAAGATAAAATTCATTATGAACTGACTTCATTATTAAAATCAAAAAATGATTTAGCACGATTGCTACAAAATATTAATTTAGAGAAAGTGCCCATTCGATTTATTTGTGGCTGCAATACTGGCTTAATCCTTTCATTGTTTGACGAATATTTGCAACAAAACTATGTTGATAAAGAAAAGGTTCAGATAATTTTCGATTACGATCCTATTGGACATTTAATTTTAAATGGCAACTTTTTTACTGCAGAGGAACATGTATTTGCTCAGTCTGCATCATTAGTTAAATATGCGAAACAATTATTGTCTGATAAATCAACAGCTCTTGCTGTAAATGGATATTTCTTTCAAAATGCAGGGGCAACAGTATTGCAAGAATTAGCATTTTCGTTAGCTATAGCTGCTGAATATTTAACAAATTTAAGCGAACATGGCATTGCAGTTGAAGATGTTGCACAATACATGACTTTTAATTTTGGAGTAGCTTCAAATTATTTTCTTGAAATTGCTAAATTTAGAGCAGCACGGTATTTATGGTCTAAGCTGCTCGAAGCTTACGAAGTTAAATCACAAAATATATTTTTAAATGCTCATGCTGTTACAACTACTTGGAATAAAACAGCATACGATCCTTATGTAAATTTATTGAGATTAACCACCGAAGCAATGTCGGCTGTGCTGGGAGGAGTTAATTCTTTAACAGTTAGACCTTTTGATGTTGTGTACAAGTCGCCCGATTCATTTTCTCAGCGATTATCGCGAAATATTCAACTGTTGCTTAAAGAAGAAGTACATTTAGACAGAGTTATTGACCCTGCAGGAGGTTCGTATTATATCGAATCTTTAACTTTTTCGCTCATCAACGAAGCATGGAAAATGTTTTTACAGATTAATGAAAAGGGAGGATTTGTTCAATTATTTAAAGAGGGAATAATTCAATCTATGGTAGAACAAACCCAACAAAAACGAGATATGGCAATAGCCATGCGACAAGAAATTTTATTAGGAACAAATCAATACCCCAATATCAACGAAGTGATTAAAGAACAAGTGCTACCATGTATTTTAAAAGGCATAATGCCATCTGGTAAGCCTACATATAAGCCTATCAAAATATATCGCGGAGCAGAAGCATTTGAAAACTTACGCCTCGAAACCGAACAAATGAAAAAACGTCCGAGTGTATTTTTATTGACTTTTGGTAATTTGGCAATGCGCAAAGCTCGTGCTAATTTTAGTACTAACTTTTTCGGCTGTGCTGGATATGAAATCATGGATAATCCAGGATTCTCTACCATTGAAGAAGGTATAAATGAAGCAAGAAAATCTACTGCAGAAATAGTTGTGATATGCTCTTCCGACGAAGAGTATCCTGAAATAGTTCCTCCTATTGTACAAGCATTAAATAATGAAAAAATACTTGTATTAGCAGGTTATCCAAAGGAGCATTTAGAAAACTTTAAATCTTTAGGATTAAAACATTTTATTCATATTAAATCTAATGTGTTAGAAACTTTAAAAGGATTTAATGCATTAATAAAAGAAGGTAGTTATTGTTAATCAATCAACGAAGACGTTATGAAACCCGATTTTTCAAAAGTAAATATACTTGAAACAAATTTTGTTCAAAAGATACACAAACAAGAAGTTTGGAAAACTTCTGAAGGAATTAGCGTAAACAACATATTTACAAAAGAAGAGTTAGATAAATTAGAACATTTAGATTATGTAGCAGGTATTCCTCCCTATTTAAGAGGCCCTTATGCTACTATGTATGTAATGAAACCATGGACAATTCGTCAGTATGCAGGATTTTCTACTGCCGAAGAATCGAATGCATTTTATCGTCGTAATTTAGCTGCAGGTCAAATGGGCTTGTCTGTGGCATTTGACTTGGCTACCCATCGTGGATATGATAGCGACCATGAACGTGTTGTTGGAGATGTAGGCAAAGCAGGGGTAGCTATTGATTCTGTGCTCGATATGAAAATACTATTCGACCAAATACCGCTCAATAAAATGTCGGTATCCATGACGATGAACGGAGCTGTAATACCTATTATGGCTTTCTATATTGTTACGGCATTAGAACAAGGAGCTAAACTCGAAGAATTGAGCGGTACCATTCAAAACGATATTCTCAAAGAATTTATGGTTCGCAATACATATATCTATCCGCCCGAACCTTCCATGCGAATTATTGCCGATATATTCAAATTTACATCTCAATACATGCCTAAGTTTAATAGTATCAGTATTTCGGGTTATCACATGCAAGAAGCCGGAGCAACTGCCGATATAGAATTAGCATACACATTAGCCGACGGTTTAGAATATCTTCGTACTGGAATTAAAGCAGGAATGAGTATTGACGATTTTGCTCCCCGTCTATCGTTTTTCTGGGCAGTAGGAATGAATCATTTTATGGAAATAGCAAAAATGAGGGCAGCAAGGTTGTTATGGGCAAAGATTGTTAAACAGTTCAATCCACAAAACCCAAAATCATTAGCTCTTCGCACGCATAGTCAAACATCGGGTTGGAGCTTGACCGAACAAGATCCCTTCAACAATGTCGCTCGAACATGTATTGAAGCACTTGCGGCGGCACTTGGACATACCCAATCGCTTCATACTAATGCACTCGACGAAGCAATAGCCTTACCTACAGATTTTTCTGCTCGTATTGCACGTAATACTCAAATATACCTTCAAGAAGAAACGCAAATTTGTCGCACTGTCGATCCATGGGGTGGTTCATATTATGTAGAATATCTTACCGACCAATTGGCGCACAAAGCTTGGTCGTTGATTCAGGAAATTGAAGAATTGGGTGGAATGGCAAAAGCTATAGAAACTGGTATTCCGAAAATGCGAATCGAGGAAGCAGCTGCTCGTAAACAGGCTTTAATTGACACCTGCAAAGAAATTATTGTTGGAGTGAATAAATACAAGTTAGATAAAGAAGAACCCATAGAAATACTCGAAGTTGATAATACCGCAGTTAGAGAAGCTCAAATAAAAAGATTGAATGAACTAAAAGCAACCAGAAATAATCAAGCAGTGCAAGAAGCTTTAGATGCTATAACTAATGCTTGTGCAACAAATTCAGGCAATTTATTAGAACTAGCCATTGAAGCAGCCAAACGCCGCGCTACATTAGGCGAAATATCTTATGCAATGGAAAAAGTTTATGGTCGATACAAAGCCAATATACGTATGATATCAGGAGTGTATAGTTCCGAGTCGCACGATAGCGAGCAATTTAAAGAAGCCCGTCGCTTAACCGATCTTTTCGCAGAAAAAACAGGTCGTCGTCCTCGCATAATGATTGCAAAAATGGGACAAGATGGACATGATAGAGGAGCAAAGGTGGTAGCTACAGCTTATGCCGATATGGGATTTGATGTAGATATGGGTCCGTTATTTCAAACACCTGCCGAAGCAGCCAAACAAGCTGTAGAAAACGATGTACATGTTTTAGGTGTATCAAGCCTTGCAGCAGGACACAAAACACTTGTTCCTCAAGTGATGGAAGAATTAAAGAAATTAGGAAGAGAAGACATTCTTGTTATTGTAGGAGGTGTGATACCACAGCAAGATTATGAGTTTTTATATAAACTAGGTGTAGTTGGAATATTTGGACCTGGTACACCTATTGCCGACGCTGCCATAAAAATAATGAATATATTAATCGAACAACATGAATAAATAAAATACAAAACGAAAATATTTTTACAATTCGAGTAAATTATCTAATTTCGAAACTTTAATCAAAGGCACATGGAAACGACTAACATGAATGAACATTCTAATTTGAACGAGAAAGAAATGAACGTAATGTCGGAAACTGAACCCGTATTTCAGGCACAAATAGAAGATGAAACATTTGGCGAAGAACCATTAAAAGAGCCTGAAGATATAAGTGACGTAATTATGCAATATACAGTTATTGATTATTCGTCACTTTCGCGCGAAGAACTTATTGAAAAATTCAAACAATTACTTGGTCAGTCAAATATTACTCAACACAAAGACGATTTTGAGCAAATTAAACTACACTTTTACCGAAAATTAAAACAAGAAATCGATCAAAAAAAGAAAAAACAACTTGAAAGTGGCGAAAATGTTGAAATAGATGAAGAACCCGATAAGCTCGAACCAATATTTAAAGAATTATACGATGCATATAAAGAAAAACGCAATGAAATAATTGCCGAAATTGAGCGGCAAAAACAAGAAAACTATAAAAAGAAGCTCGAAATTATTGAAAAAATTAACGAACTAACTACGCGTCCCGAAGCTCTTAAAACCACAATGGACGAATTTAGAACACTTAACGAACAATGGCGTAATATAGGTGTTGTTCCACAACATCTTGTTAAAGATTTATACAATAAATATAATTTAGCTCGGGATAATTTTTACAATTGGCTAAAATTAAACAAAGAAGCTCGCGATTATGACTTAAAACGCAATCTCGAAGCTAAATTAGAACTTTGCGAAAAAGCTGAGCAACTTATATTAGAACAAGATGTTGTAAAAGCTATAGGACAATTACAAATATTACACGAACGATGGAGAGAAATAGGACCTGTTTATCCCGATAAAAAGGAAGAAATTTGGGAGCGATTTAAAGAAGCTACTCATAAAATTCATAAGAATCATCAGGAGTTTTTTCAACGTAAAAAAGAAGAAGAAGAAAACAATCTAAAAGCCAAAACAATTCTTTGCGAAATTGCCGAAGAAATTGCATCAAAAACCTACAATCGTTACAAAGAATGGGAAGAAGCTACAAAGCAAATGATAGATTTACAGCATCGATGGAAAACCATAGGTATGGTGCCTCGTTCTGAAAATCATGCCATTTATAAGCGTTTTCGATCGGCACTCGACCAGTTTTTTGCTGCTAAAAAAGAATATTATGAACAAAAAGCTGAAGAAGAAAACCATAATTTACAGCTAAAAACCGATTTATGTATCAGAGCCGAAGCACTAAAAGATAGTACTAACTGGAAAAAAACAACACAAGAGTTGATACAATTACAACGCGAATGGGAAAAAATAGGTCCTGTTCCAAGAAAAGATGCCGATGCTTTGTGGAAACGTTTTAGAGCTGCTTGCAACGAGTTTTTTGAAAGAAAAACCAATCATTTTAAATCAATCGAAACACTTCAGGAAGAAAATTTATCCAAAAAACAAGAAATATTAAATCAACTCGAAAATTTTGAATTTACAGATAATCCAGAAGAGGATCTAAATAAAGTAAAACAACTACAAAAACAATGGTTCGAAATAGGCCCAGTTGCTGAGCAGTATCAGGAAGAAGTACAAAAACGCTACAAACAAGTTGTGCAAAAATTATACAATAATTTGAAAGTTGACGACAAGCGAAAAAACACATTAAGTTTTAAACTTCGCATTGATAGTTTATTACAAACACCCAATTATATTGAAAAATTAAAAATTGAAAGAAATCAAATTGCACGACAATTGCATAAAATTGAAAATGACTTAAAAGTTTTAGAAAACAATATTGGTTTCTTTTCTAAATCAAAAAATGCTGAAAACTTATTAACAGAATTCGCTAAAAAAATTGATGAAGGAAGAAAACAAGCCGAAATTTTAAAAGAGCAAATACAATACATCGATAATATTATAAAACAAAAATGAGAATCATAATTTTACTATTTATCGCTTTTATCTTCTATTTTCAAGGAAATGCTCAATCTACTATAAGAGGTTTTGTTTACGATAAATCGTCGGGCGAGCCAATTATGTTTGCCAATGTATTGATTAAAGGAACCAAAATTGGTACTTCCACCGATGTAAATGGTTTTTTTAGCTTTACGAAATTACAACCTGGAACATATACGTTAAAAGTGCAATTTATTGGTTACGATACTGCTACAATTACAGTAACAGTTAAAGATAAAGAAGTGATAACTCGTAAAATATATCTAATTGAATCGTCTGTTTTACTTCAAGAAGTTGATGTTTCTGCCGAGCGAACCGATAAAGTAGAACAAGTGAGAATTTCTGTTAATAAAATTACCCCCAAACAAATTGAGCGTATTCCAAGCATGGGAAGCGAACCCGATTTTGCTCAGTATGTACAAGTTTTGCCGGGCGTTATTTTTACAGGCGATCAGGGTGGGCAATTATATATTAGAGGAGGAGCGCCCATTCAAAATAAAGTATTGCTTGACGGGATGGTTGTTTATAATCCCTTTCATTCAATAGGCTTTTTCTCAGTGTTCGATTCAGATATTATACGTTCAGCCGATGTTTATACAGGTGGTTTCAATGCCGAATATGGTGGACGTATATCATCAGTAATGGATATAATTACAAAAGATGGTAATCGCAATCGCCAATCTGGAAAAATATCGGCTAGCACATTTGGATCGAAACTATTGCTCGAAGGACCCATACTTAAGGGCGAAGATTTATCAAAAACTTCATTGTCGTACGTATTTTCTGCTAAAACCTCATATATTCGCGAATCGTCTAAAATCTTGTACTCATATGTTGATTCGTCTGGAATCCCTTTTTCATTTAATGATTTTTATGGTAAATTATCTTTAAATACAGAAAATGGAAGCAAAGTAAATGTTTTTGGTTTTCGATTTACCGACGATGTTAAGTATAAAGCTTTATCGCGTTTTAATTGGAAATCGGGGGGAGTAGGATCAAATATTATTCTTGTACCAGCAGGTTCGCCTTTTTTATTTAAAACCAATTTCAGTTATTCAAAATATGAAATCACACTCAAAGAATCGGACGATTTACCTAGAAATAGCGAAATCAATGGTTTTAATTTAGGGCTTTCTTTCAATTACTTTATGGGAAAAAATGAACTAAATTATGGAATTGAAACATTCGGATTTAAAACAGACTTTAATTATTACAATGCTGTAGGACGCTTAATAGATCAAGTTCAAAATACTACTGAATTAGCTGCATTTATTAAATACAAAATAGCCAAAGAAAAAATAATATTAGAACCAGGTTTTAGAGTACAATACTATGCTTCACTTACAAAAATATCGCTCGAACCACGCTTTGGTGCAAAATATATTGCAACTGATAAGTTAAGATTTAAACTAGCTACTGGTATCTATTCTCAAAATTTCATTAGTGCTAATAGTGATAGAGATGTTGTCAACTTATTTTACGGCTTTTTAAGTAGTCCCGAAGTTAGCGATTTGCCAGAACAATTTGACGGCAAAGAGGTAAAAACATCTATTCAAAAAGCAATGCACATCGTTACCGGTTTTGAATACGACGTAAATAAAAATATAGATATAAATATTGAAGGATATTTCAAACGATTTATACAATTGGCTAATATTAACAGAAATAAAATTTTTGACGATACCGGCGATAATTGGCAAGTACCTGATTTACTTAAAAAAGATTTCGTTATAGAAACAGGGAATGCTTATGGTGCCGATGTTACATTAAAATATGAATATAAACGAAATTATTTTTGGATGGCTTACTCGTTGGGTTATGTCGATAGATATGACGGTTTTATTACATATAATCCCATATACGACAGAAGACATAATATAAACATTGTCGCAACTCGAACTCTTGGCAAAAACCTCGATTGGGAACTTAGTGCTCGGTGGAATTTTGGAAGTGGATTTCCGTTTAGCAAAACAGCAGGTTATTATGAACAAATTCCTATGAATGATATAAATATTGATTTAGCATCGGCCAATGCATTATTAGGTATACTTTACGGTCAATTAAATGCTGGTCGCTTACCATCATACCATCGTTTAGATATCACTTTGAAAAAGACTATTGAATTTTCTAAAAACTCGACAATGGAAATTAATTTTGCATGCACTAACGTTTATAATAGAGCCAATATTTTTTATTACGATCGCATACGAAGCAAAAGAGTTAATCAATTACCAATTATACCAAGTATAGGTATGAATTTAACATTTTAATCTGTATGTCAAATACACGATATATATTCATTACTGGCGGCGTTACTTCTTCATTGGGTAAAGGAATTATTTCTGCTTCATTAGCAAAATTATTGCAATTAAGAGGCTATCATGTAACAATACAAAAACTCGATCCGTATCTTAATGTTGATCCAGGTACTTTAAATCCCTACGAACATGGCGAATGCTATGTAACAAACGATGGAGCCGAAACAGACCTTGATTTGGGACATTACGAACGGTTTCTAAATCAGCCAACTTCACAAGCTAATAATATAACTACGGGACGAATATATCAGAATGTAATTACTAAAGAACGAAGAGGCGACTTTCTTGGTAAAACTGTTCAAGTTATTCCACACGTTACCGACGAAATTAAACGTAGTATCAAATTATTAGGAACAAAGCATAAATACGATATTGTAATAACAGAAATTGGTGGTACTGTTGGCGATATTGAATCATTACCCTACATAGAATCGGTGCGTCAGCTTCGATGGGAAATGCCTCAGCGCACAGCTGTTATTCATCTTACTCTTGTGCCATTTTTATCTGCTACGGGTGAGCTAAAAACAAAACCTACACAGCATAGCGTAAAAATGCTGCTCGAAAACGGTGTTCAACCCGATATTTTGGTACTTAGGACCGAAAAACCATTGACAAATGAAATTAGACGAAAAGTAGCATTGTTTTGTAATGTCGAGATGGAGGCAGTTATTGAGTCGAGAGACGTTAAGACGATTTATGAAGTGCCATTACTCATGCATGAAGAAAAATTAGACGAAATTGTGCTGAAAAAACTCGGCTTGCCAACGCTCGATGAACCAAATTTAAGTAAATGGCGAGACTTTGTTGAAAAAGTAAAAAATCCTAAACATATTGTCAACATTGCTCTGGTAGGCAAATATGTCGAATTGGCAGATGCTTACAAATCTATCATTGAAGCTCTTATTCATGCGGGTGCTGTTCATAATTTAAAGGCAAAACTACATTTAATTCATAGCGAGCATATTACATACGATAATGTTGCTGAAAAACTTAACGGAATACAGGGAGTAATAGTTGCACCTGGTTTTGGACATAGAGGAATAGAGGGAAAAATAATTGCTACACAATTTGCCCGTGAGAATAAAATTCCTTTTTTGGGTATATGTTTGGGTATGCAAGTAGCTGTTATAGAATTTGCTCGAAATGTTTTAGGCTTAAAAGAAGCTCACTCAACCGAAATGAACCGTAACACTCCGTATCCTGTAATTGATTTAATGGAACATCAAAAAGAAATCACAGAAAAAGGTGGGACGATGCGTTTGGGTTGTTATCCTTGCGAAGTTATTAAAGAAACAAAAGTATATACCATCTATCAGTGCGATTTAATTGACGAACGTCATAGGCATCGTTACGAGTTTAACAATCAGTTTTTAAAACAATTTGAACAAGCCGGAATGAAAGTAGCCGGAATTAATCCCGATATGCATTTAGTTGAAATAATTGAATTACAAAATCATCCGTGGTTTATAGGTGTCCAATTTCATCCAGAATATAGAAGTACCGTCGAAAGTCCACACCCTTTATTTGTTGATTTTTTAAAAACAGCAGCAGGTTTATAAATTAGCTTTGCCTACATAAATAATTTCTACTTCAAATACAACAGAAGTATAAGGAGGAATAATTCCTGTAGATGAACCTGTTTTACCAAATGCCAGAGCAGAAGGAATAATGAAAATAGATTTTTCTCCATTACACATGGCCAAAACTGCTTTCTCGAGACCTTTAATGAGTTGCCATTCGGTACCTGCTATCCATAAAAACGGCTCTTTTCGTTTTCGAGTGCTGTCAAATAATTTACCATTTAAAAAATATCCTTCGTAATGCATAATAACGGTATCGCCGTACTGAATACAGGGATTATTGCCTTTATTTACTTGAATTTTGTATACTGCAGTATCATTTGGGTCGTATGGAATGTTACGTTTTTTAAGATATTTTTTCAATACAGCTTTTTCATATTCACCAAAATCTTCAATCCATGCTAAAAATTCCTTTTTTTCTTGTTCATATATTTCAAGGCTTTTTACTGAAATGATTTGCAGATTGACTTTTAAATAACTATTATTTGGTAAAAAGGGTGGAAGAGGTTGCTGCAATGTTTTATGATAAAATAGATCGGCATTAATTAAAAATGAAGCACTGTCGCCTTCATTAAGCATCAAAAAGCATTCTTCGATAGATCCCTGAAAAGGGGGTTTTTCGATCTTTGCCCGCCGAATGGCTTCGAAGAATATAGAATCGTCGGGCGTTGCGTAGCTTATATGAAACGTAACAACGCTGTTTTCGGTAACAGGTATATCCGAATCGCCAAATTTATGAAGTTGAAAATAAATACCGTTTTGTTTTAGAGTGTATCCATTATAAGTATTAGGACTACAGCATGTTATTAAAAAGGATGTAACTATAGAAAGCAGAAAAAAAGTGTATGAAAACAAAGGTTTTTGTGTCATTACGACTTTTGTAAGATTTGATTTTTCCAGTGTTCGAGTTGAGCTGAAAGAATTTTTTGGATGTACTTTCCTATGATGTCGAATTCAAGATTTACAACGGTTCCAACCTGAATTTGATGAAAGTTCGTAACTTGATATGTATAAGGAATAATAGCAACTGAAAATTTTCCAATTTGAGAATTAACTACGGTTAAACTTACACCATTGACGCTAATGGAACCTTTTTCAACGGTAATGTTTCCTGTTGATGGGTCATACTCGAATGTGTAATACCAACTTCCGTCTACTTCTTTAACCTCAGTACAGATGGCAGTTTGATCAACATGTCCTTGCACAAGATGCCCATCAAGCAGTTTATCTAAGGTCATGCTTCGTTCTAAATTTACTTTATCGCCAATTTTTAATAGTCCAAGGTTTGTTTTTTGCAAAGTTTCGTGAATGGCTGTTACTGTATATGTTTCATCGTCTTTTCGAACAACAGTCAAACATACTCCGTTGTGAGCTATGCTTTGGTCAATTTTTAAATCCTTCACAAACGAACATTTCATGGTAATATGAAGATTACCACCTTCTTTTTCCAGTCGAACTACGGGAGCAGCTTCTTCTACAATTCCTGAAAACATATTTTTTTTTTTCAAAGGTACTAATAATCGTTAATACATTTTATAATAATTGATTAAAAAAATTAATTCTGAATGTAATTTGTAGTAACGAGTGAAATAGTTTATTGAAATTTTTCAATCGCTTAAAATATTTGTTAATTCTATTTTTTTCCTTTTATTTTGCAAAAAGTCGTTTAATGAACCTAATGAGATGGTTTAAAGAAAAACTTTCGAGCAGACTGTCGGTATATGTCAAACCTTTAATTTTACCTCTAAAGTATTTAAACAACAAAAAATTAGAAAATGTTCGAATTAGTAATACAACTTTTATTGATTCGAAAGAAAAGCTTATTTTAGGAAATAATGTTTTTATTGGTCATTTTAATTATATTGAAGCAAGTAGTGGTATAGTTATAGAGGAAGGCTGTCAAATTACTAATTTTATTACCATTACAACACATTCGAGCCATATTTCGATTCGGCTATACGGTAGCGAATATTGCAACCATAGCAATTTGATTGGTTATGTAGTAGGACCTGTTCATATAGGAAAATATACGTTTGTTGGTCCTCATAGCGTCATTATGCCCAATACTAAGATAGGGAAAGGTTGCGTAGTTTCTGCTTTTAGTTACGTAAAGGGCGATTTTCCAGATTTTTCTATAATTTCGGGTAACCCTGCACAAGTAGTTGGCGATACGAGAAAAATTGATGAACCGTATCTGAAGCAATATCCCGAATTACAATCATTGTACAATACATGGATAAAGGATTAAAACCTAAGATATCATACTTGTTATCGTCTAGTTTTTTGAAAAATTCTTTTACAATTTTTTACGGTGGTTTTATTGCTCAGCTTATACCATTTATAGTTGAGCCTTTTTTAACCCGTATATATTCTCCTTCGGAATTTGCTGTTTTTGCTCAGTTTTTAAGCTTTACTTCACTTTTTGCCATTATTGCTACTGCTCGATACGAATTAGCCATTGTACTTCCAAAATCAAACAGAAAATCTATCAATATAGTAGCATTGTCGTTTATTATTTCTGTCATTGTAGCTGTAGTATTATTTCTAATAGTTTTATTTTTCAGAAAGAACATTTCTTTATTTTTTAAAAATGAATTCTTGCAAGTATGTCTTTGGTATAGTCCTTTTATCGTTTTATTGGTAGGTGTATATCAAATAATGAATTATTGGTTTTTACGCGAAAAACACTTTCGTTTAATTAGTATAGCAAGAATTATTAATTCGCTTACTTATTCATTGTTTAATTTGTTTTTAGGATTTGCAAAACTTAAAAGCTTGGGCTTAGTTTGGGGATATTTCATAGGTCAACTTTCTACTGTATTGTTATTGATATCGGTATTTTTTAAAAAGAATAAAAGATATACCAGATTGATAAACAAGAAAGAGATAAAAGAAACAGCAAAACTATATATTGATTTTCCAACCATTAATAGCTTGCATGCGTTTTCTGACATATTGCAGCAAAGTGTAGTGATATTTTTACTTAGCTATTTTTTTAGTTCCGACGATGTTGGTTATTATTCTCGAACGTATCGTTTGTTAATAGCACCAGTTAGTTTAATAGGAGCATCGATGGGGCAAGTGTTCTTTCAACGGGCATCCGTATATGTTAACGATGGAATTAAATTGCGAAACTTCGTACTAAAAAATTTATTATTGATGATTAGTATTGCTGTCCCTTTTTTTACCATACTTGCGTTATTTAGTCCTTATGTGTTCGAATGGTTTCTTGGAAAGGGTTGGTCGTATGCAGGAGAAATGGCACGTTACATGACACCTTGGTTAATGTTTTCCTTTATTGTAAGTCCTCTTAGTACATTGCCTTTAGTATTAAATAAACAAAAAAAAGCGTTTATTTTTAGCATATTGGGAAATTCTTTAATTATTCTCTGTATTTTTGTGGGAGGCAAGATTTTTCATGACGTTTTTACTAGTTTAGCTATGGTTAGTATATCCATGAGTGTATATTTTGTAATTGTAATTGCATGGTTCATATCAATTAGTTCTTCAAATAAAACATGAAATTAGTATTAATAGTAGGATTACCATATTTTGCAAAAAAAATACAAGTAAAGCTTAAACAAAACGATAAACGTAATGTGTATTTATGTCTGAATACGTATTATAATTTTTTTCATAAGATATTGTATTTATTATTCTTACCTTTTTCGACGGCAATTTATTCTGTGAATGGCACAATAGAAAAAAGCAAAAGCATAACCTTAGCTTTGTTTTTTAAAAAGAAAATCGTAATGCATTGGGTAGGAACTGATGTTTTACTTGCGAAGATTGCATACAGCAAACAAAATCACAAGCCTTCGTATATTAATAATATTTTTCATATTACAGATACACCATGGTTTGAAGATAGCCTAAAAGAAATAGGTATAGATGCGAAATTTTTACCCTTATATGTTGCAGAAAATAAAATGCTAGAAAATATCGAATTTCCTGACAAATTTAATGTATTAGTATATATACCTCAACATAAACAAGAATTTTATGGAATAAAACGATTGCAATATATAGCTTCTTTGTTGCCAAATATTAACTTTTATGTGGCAGGAGTTGAAAAATCAATTGTTTCATTGCCGCCGAATGTTATTTTGTTAGGTTGGGTTACGGATATGTCGAAGGTTATATTAAATTCAGTAGTATGTATGCGCATTCCTGAGCACGATGGATTATCATTTTTTGTTTTAGAAGCATTACAGCATCAACGATATGTATTATATAATCAACCATTACCTCATACGTTTTATGTTAACGATGATAATGAAATTATTGAAAAACTAAAGGAACTTATAAATTTACATAGCGAAAAAAAGTTATCCCTGAACAAGGATGGAAGAGAATGGGTAATAAATGTATTTTCTGAAAAAAATATTGATCATTTAAAATACTTGTTGACAAATGAATAACAAAAAAATTAAATTGTTTATCATTGCTGCATATTATCCACCCATAATATCGGTTGCCAGTCAGCGTATTCATGCATTGGCAAAGTATATAGATAAGTCTTTATATGAGGTTTATGTATTAGTCCCCAGTAATGATAAGGTAAATTCTGATATTGAGGGTGTTAATGTAATTTCAATAAAAGCAAAATCTATTATTCAATACGCTAAATTCGATAAAAATACTTCATATTTAATACATAAGCTTAAAGCACTTTGGAATAGAATATTAATTAATTTTAGCATATCGCACTATCGAAACTATGAAAAACCAATTCTAAAAATTATTGAGAAATTTGTGGATAATAATCCTTTTGTAGTTATTACTTCTTCGCCACCTATTGAAATGTTGCATATTGGTATCAGTTTAAGGAAAAAATATAATCAGTGTCGTTGGATTGCAGATTTAAGAGATGCTTTAAGTAATAATCCTTATATACCAAAAAGTCAGCGACATAAACATTTACTAGTCGAAGATTCTGTTTTAAATAATGCCGATGCTATTGTTTCCGTGTCGATGCCTATAGTTGGCAATTTACGTGCAAAGTCCAATCGCGACATTCCCATAGTAGAAATAAGAAACGGCTTTGATTTTGAAGCACGATTAAGTTTTAATTTTAATAACCAATTTACAATTGTTCATGCAGGAACATTCTACGCAAATAGAACTCCCGAAACAGTATTTTGTGCTTTTGAAAATCTTTTAAAAAAGCAACAAATCGATGATTTTAAGCTTATTTTAGTAGGTCAAACTTCGGCAATAACAATTCCCGATACAATTAAGCCATATGTACAACGTATTGATAAAGTTCCTTATACGGAGGTAGTAAAATTACTTCGTATCGCCGATGCATTGTTGTTAATACATCCGCCTAGTGATTATAAAGGTGTATTCACTGCAAAGCTTTTCGATTATTTAGGAGCCATGAAGCCAATTATTGCTGCAATAGATACCAATGATGTAGCAGCACAGCTTATAAAAGATTGTCAGGCAGGTTTTATAGCAAATTTTTATTCCATTGAAGAAATAGAGCAGGCAATACTTTCGGCATATACATTATGGAAAAATAAGCAAACTCTGAATTTCAATACAAGTTTAATTTATTTGCATCATCGGGCATATCAAGTAAAACTTTACGAGCAATTAATTTATAAAGTTTTATATGAAAATTAAATACATCATTTTTGGTGATGGTCAAAGTCCGCATTTAATTAAATGGATTAAAGAATTATATCAATATTTCGATCTTTATGTCGTTACTTTGCAATCAATTTCATCTGATATTTATTCAATATTAACAAAAAATAAATGTTTTGAACTTAATGTTCCGACAAAACAATCGGGAAATAATATTAGATTAATTTTTCAAATAATAAAGTTAAAAAAAATATTTAATTCTATAAATGCCGATATTATACATGCTCATTATATCACAAGCTATGGTTTTTTATCGGCATGGTGTAAAACCAGTCATTCAAAATTAATCTTATCTGCTTGGGGGACAGATATTTTAAAAACTCCCGACGAGTCGTTTGTAAAAAGAAAAATAACCCTATTCGCACTAAAAAGAGCACATTTATTAACTTCTGATTCAATATTTATGACGAAAAAAATTTTAGATCTATACAGTAATGCCAGTGTTTTAACTTTTCCTTTTGGATTAAAATGTTTACCCGATGCTGATTTGAAAGATAAAAATCCCAATTTGTTTTTCTCTAATCGAGCATTAACAGAAAATTATAGAATTGATAAAGTATTAAAATTGTTTGCAGAGATAAAAAAATATAATCGTGACGCAATGTTAGTTATTGCCAACAAGGGCAATAAAGAACAAGAATTAAAAGAGCTAATGAATCAATTAAATATAAGCGATTCTGTTTCGTTTGTTGGCTACTTAAATGAAGATGAGCAACAAAAATATTATTTAATGGCTCAATATTATTTCAGCATGCCCGAGAGCGATGCAACATCCGTATCATTACTCGAGGCAATGGCTTATGGTTGTGTGCCTATTGTTTCTGATATTCCTGCTAATCGTGAGTGGATTGTATCATCAGAAAATGGCATTATAGTTACCGATGAAATGAATTTAATAGGTGAGCTGAAAACGATAGATATTTTAAAAGCCTTTAATACGAATAGGGCAATAATAAAAGAAAAAGCAATTTTTCCCGATAGAATTAAGCAGTTTGTTCAGTATGTTAATGAAAATTTATTGTAATGGAACAAAAGGTTGCCATAGTGATACCGTGTAGGAATGAAGAACAGTACATTTCAAAATGTTTACATTCCCTTGTAAATCAGACATATCCATTGCATTTATTAAAAATTATTGTTGTTGATGGTCAAAGTACCGATAATACTAAAATGATTGTTTCGGAATGGTCGAAAAAATATAGCGAGATAATATTATTGGAAAATATACATAAAACGACACCATATGCATTGAATATAGGAATACAAAACGCAAAAGATTGCGATTTAATTATGATTTTAGGAGCTCATGCCGAATTAGATACAACTTATATTCAATTTGCAGTAGAAATAATGAAAAATAATCCCGCAATATCATGCGTTGGAGGAGTGTTGAAAAGTATATCCGAAAATCATACAACCGATGTAATAAGTAAAGCGATGTCATCGCCATTTGGAGTCGGTAATGCATATTTCAGAACGGGCTTGTCTGAGGGTTTTGTTGATACAGTAGCATTTGGACTTTATCGCAGTGAAGTATTTAATTACGTTGGTTTATTTGACGAAGAATTGGTTCGGAATCAAGATGATGAATTTAATTATAGAATATTAAAAAAAGGTTTTAAAATATTTTTATCTCGAAAACTTGCGGCGACATATTATGTTCGTACTTCATTTAAAAATTTGTTTCGACAGTTTTATCAATATGGGTATTGGAAAGTTTATGTTAATAAGAAGCATCGCACCATTACAACGTTACGCCAATTAGTTCCGTTTTTATTTGTAATGTACTTATTTTTTCTGTTTATTGCCTTAGTAGTTTTTTCTTCGACATTTATTTTTCTCTTAATCCCATTGTTGATATATATAATTGTCGCGATTTCAGTTTCGTTTCAATATTATTCGAATATTTTGAATAACGTTCAATTAGTTTGGGCATTTTTTGTATTACATATTTCTTATGGTTTGGGTTATGCAAAAGGGATTCTTGATTTTTATGTGTTGTCGAAGAAAATGAATAAAAAAGATGAAAAACTTAGTCGTTAGTTTATTGCTAATTTGTAACATTGGTCTATTATTTTCTCAGAATGATCTGCCTCAAGATACAATTAAAAAAATGTATAAAAGAGCGGATATAATATTTACAGCAGTGGTAGTACACGAAACGGTTGTTGCAAGTACAGTTGGTGAGGAAAGACGAATGATAGATTTCGATATTACCGAAATTCAGAAGGGTAGAGATTATAGCCGATTGCTTGTTTATACTTTAAACGATACTACAAGTTTTATAAGAGGCAAAGAGTACTTAGTTTTTGCACAAATGAATAAACATGAAAATCGGTATCAGTTGTTTTATAGCGAACAAGTTTGCAAATCGTGTACCAACTATACTATTCGCAAAGTTTATGAAATAATTGATAAAACTCCATTTGCAACTATAAAAAAACCACGCGAAAAGACTCCATGGCATGAACGTGGATGCGGTTGTCATTAAGTACCTTTAAAATAGAGTAATTAAATTGAATATTAAATCAAAGCAATACGTTGTAATTCGTTTAGGACGTTTTTATATTCTTCGCTTTTATTTTCACAATGGGATAAAGCATTGTCTATAAGTTTTATTTCGTTTAATATGTATTGAAGCGTTTGATTTTTGCACATATCAATTTGATGTATAATAATTTCTGAAAGATCTGAAATTAAACGTTGAATATTTTTTTCAACTTCACGATGAATTTGTTTCTTAAAATGTGAATAAAAGAATTTTTTGAAAATAATTGAGGGGAAAACAAACCATAATAGCTCAATATGTGAGTCAAAAACACGATAAACCGACACATCAGGTTGTTTTATGGGAGGGATTCCTGGCGACCATTCTAGTGCTGATAATTTTATACCTAAAATTTTTTCTACATTATCACTAAGGCGATTATTTAGATGTTTAGAATATAAAGATAATCGTTGGGCAGATTCCTGTATTATTTTTTCAATTTTTATTTGCTCTTTTTGTTGTATATCTTGGAGCTGAATAGTTAGTTCTGTTTTTAGCCAAAACTTAAATTTATTGGTTAGTTGATGCAAATTTCCTTTCCATGAAACAAATTCGATATCAAACTTTTGTTCAATTTTTGCGATAGTAGGTTTATAATATGATTCAAAAATCTGATTCAATGTATGGCGTACATTTGATTTTAAATCTTTTGATATAATTGTTAGTTCATACGTGATGTGAGCTTGAGTAGTATATTCATCTAATATTTTTTGCTTAAGCAACTTTTGTTGTTCCTCATTTTTCAACGAAGCTTGATATGCTAATTCAAAATAGTTTATTGTTTTTTGTATGATGTAACGCTGCTTTTGTTTACAAACTGCTTCAATGGTAAAATTGTATTGATGTATGATAGGTGTAATGATTTCATTGATGATTTGAAGATTAAAATATTCGGTTTTTCTAAATATCGAATAGGGAAAGATAGGAATTTCTTTATTAAAAATGCGAATAAGAGTTTGACTGATAAAATGAAGTATATCATTGATTTGAATCTCGTTGAAATAATCGGTTTTTGTGAGCAAACAAACTACTTTATACGAATATTCGTTTAGTGTTTTTATTAATGAAATATCTTGTTCAGCTAACGGCCTTTCGGAGCTAATACATACAACGGCAATCATTGTTTCAGGTGTCCAACTTTCAGTTGTGCTGGTATTGTTTTTAAAAATACTTCCTATACCAGGAGTATCTATGATTCTGATTTGCTCAAAAGGTTTTAATTGCGGTAAGTAAATTATCGCAAAATTTACGTTTTTTACGTTTTGTGGATTTTTTAGTTCTGATGTATATTCTTCAAGTTGATTTATGTTGATTTCTTCTATAGAATTATCTAGAAAATGTATATATGCTTTTTCTTTTTCGCCATACTGAATTATTGTAATTATTGAAGTAGTGGGAATGACGTTAGTTGGTAATATATTTTTTCCAATAAAGCTATTGATGAAAGAGCTTTTACCAGCTTTGAATTGCCCAAAAATGCTTATATCAATATATTTGATTGTTAAAAATCGTTGTAGTTGTTGAATATAAGCGTCCCAACCAGTTAGTTGATATTTCTCGGCAATTTTTTTAATATACTCAATTGTTTCCACAAATATTTTATGTTTTATCTTCTTCGTATTTGGGCATATACCATCGTTGTGCAACAAAAGTAGGAATTACAGCACTGGCAATAACTACTCCAACTAATATGGAATATTGTGTTTGATTGATAAAACCCGATTGCAAGCCAAATAGACTAGAGATTGTGCCGAATGTTAAGCCTGTGCTCATTAGTAGGCTAGTGTACATTCTATTTTCTTTTAAATATTTTGTAACAAAGAGCCAGATACCTAAAAATTTTGACAATATTTTAAGTGCAAATAATATAACAAACATTGCAAATGCCGAAATAATTAGTGTTAATGATACTTTCATGCCCCCAACGATAAAAAAAACAGGTGTAATAAAAGCATAGCTTATAGTACGCAGTTTTCGGCTAATGATAACTGTTTTGCGTTCTTCTTTAAAATGCTTCGACATGAGCATTCCTAAAATAAATGCAGGTAATATGGCATGTTGTTCGCCTAATTTTGCAAGAAAAATAAATAAAATTAATATAGCGAAAATCAGTTTAATTTCGGGTTCGATGACTTTATTGGACATGGTTTTATTACGTAACAGGAATAAAGAAAAGCGATATACCAAAATTATTACAATGGTAGAAACTATCAAAAAAATTAGTGTATATTTTGTGGGTTTAATAAATAAAATACTAAGTGCTAAAGCTGTTCCCATGTCGGTAATAAAAGTAGATGTCATGATAATTTTTCCTAAGAATGTTTTTGTTAGTCCGGTTTCTACCAATACAGAATAAACAACAGCAAGTGATGTCGTTGACAAGGCAATTCCTGCAATTAGTGATGCTTTTAGTTCCCAATGAAATATGTAGTATGTAAACAGTAAAACTATAATAAATGGTGTAAAAAATGAGAAAAAGCCAATGAAAAAGCTAGCTTTAAATTCTGATTTAAAAAGTTTAGCATCAATTTCAGTACCTGCTAAGTAGGTAAGCAAAATTCCTCCAAAATTTGCTAAATATATCATCCATTCTTGAGGATGAAATCCAATATTACCCAAAATGGCTCCAAAAGTAATTTCTATGATGGCAACCGATAAACCTAATCGAATAGATATTAAACTGGAAAGAAAAATAACACCTGCAACAATTAACGGAAGTGCTTGTTCGTGCATAATTTTAACTCCTTTACATTTTGTTTGTAGGAGTTATCAGCACTATTGCGGTTAAAGGTGAACTCCATCACCCGAATCCTTTTTGCAAAGGTAATATTATTTTACTTAGTCACGAAAATTTTTTAATTTATTTAACTTTGAGTATGTCGCTCCAACGAGTAGTGTAGCGTGGCGATAGTTTTTGTTGTAATGTTCGCCATTTAAGTGATGGTTCATGCGAAGCTAAATGGATAGAAAAGTCGCCATAACGCTTATTGATGTCATCTATAACGTTCATCAAGATATGCTCTTTCTCTTTAAATTCTTCAAATAAACTTAAGTTAATATATTTATTGGGCAGAAGATTTGTTAATATAATACCTGCTTTTTTGATAGCTTGACCTTCAGGATATATTTTTTGAAGAGCAAATTTAGCGTATTTCGAAATTTCTATGCTCGAAGCGGTTTGAATAGGAAGTGTAATATAGCTTTGACGATAAAAAGGAACTTCGTTTTTTTTATGAAAATTAGAATGTATGTATATTAAAATGCTACTACAAAGCGATTGTTGTTTGCGGAGCTTTTCTGCAGCTTTTGATGCAAAAGCCGATATACGTTCGTTTAATTCTTGAAGTGTTTTCAATTCTTTTTCGAATGTACGCCCTACAGAGATGTTTTTTTTATCAACAACCTCATCGAGTGTTAAACATGAAATGCCTGTTAGTTCTTTTTTTAAACGTAATCCCTGAATTGTCATGTGTTTATGTATCCAGGAATCGGGTAATTGAATGAAATCGTATCCTGTGTTGATGTTCATGCGGTATAACTTACGTGAATATTGTCGTCCAATGCCCCAAATATCTTCTACTTTAATCCATCGTAATGCTTTTAATCTTTTTTCGTCTGTATCTATCAGATATACATGATTAGTTTTATCGGGAAATTTTTTTGCAATGCGGTTAGCAATTTTTGCTAATGCTTTTGTTGGAGCTATACCTATACTTACAGGAATTCCGGTCCATTGAAGTATCGTTTCTCTAAGCTCTGAGCAAAATACGTCTAAAGGAATGTTTGTCTGTTGTTTGTAAAAATCAATAAATACTTCGTCAATGCTATAAATTTCTATATTGGCACAAAAATTTGCTACAGTATTCATGACTCTTCGACTAAAATCGCCGTAGAGTGAAAAATTGGCAGAAAAATATTCTACGTTTTCTTTTTCGATAAGCTCTCGATATTCAAAAATAGGGGCACCCATAGGGATTCCAAGGGCTTTAGCCTCATTGCTGCGAGAAATAACACAACCATCGTTATTAGAAAGCACAATAACAGGCTTACTATTCAAATCGGGACGAAATACGCGTTCGCACGATACATAAAAATTATTGCAGTCTAACAAGGCAAACATGGCTAAACAGCCTTAATGATGTGAGTTACAATACCCCAAATGATAAAATTATTGTCGGAAGTAATTTTTATAGGTTTAAAATTGCTGTTTGCTGGCATTAAATAACATTCGTTATTTTTTATATGTAGTCGTTTAACAGTAAATTCGCCATCAACAAAGCATACAGCAATTTTGCCATCAGAAGGTTTAATGCTTCTGTCTATGATAAGTATATCACCATGGTCAATATTGGCGTCTTGCATCGAATTGCCTACAACACGTGCAAAAAAAGTTGCAGATGGATTTTTTATGAGTGCTTTATTTAGGTCAAGAGGTACTTCGATAAAATCATCAGCAGGCGAGGGGAAACCTGCTTTAATGGTTTCAATCAGAGGAATTTCTATATGCGAAGAGGTATCAGGACTATAAAAAGTTAGTGTATTGAGA
Organism: Bacteroidales bacterium; assembly: GCA_026417155.1. Lineage (GTDB taxonomy): Bacteria > Bacteroidota > Bacteroidia > Bacteroidales > GWA2-32-17 > Ch61. Next base: position 51,098 of record JAOADU010000056.1, read on the forward strand.
TTTGTAATTTTTCGTGCTTTCATAAGGACAATTAAACGTCAATTTTAGCGTTTTTGGCGTGCTTTTCAATAAACTCACGTCGCAAGGGGACATCATCGCCCATGAGCATAGAAAATATTCTATCGGCTTCGGCAGCACTTTCAATTGTAATTTGCTTTAGTGTACGTTTGGCTGGATTCATAGTGGTTTCCCACAATTGTTCGGCGTTCATCTCTCCCAAACCTTTATATCGTTGCACATGCACACTGCCATCTTTGCCTTTTCCTAATTCTTGTACTAAACGATTACGCTCTTCATCGGTCCAGCAATAATATTCTTCTTTGCCTTTTTTTACCAAATAGAGTGGAGGAGTAGCTAAATATAAATAACCGCGTTCAATGAGTTCTTTCATGTAACGGAAAAATAATGTCATGATGAGCGTAGCAATGTGACTTCCATCAACATCCGCATCGGTCATTATAATTATTTTATGGTAACGTAGTTTTTCGAGGTTAAGTGCTTTGCTGTCTTCTTCTGTTCCTATTTGAATGCCTAAGGCTGTAATTATGTTTTTAATTTCTTCATTTTCGTAGATTTTATGTAACATGGCTTTTTCTACGTTAAGTATCTTGCCGCGAAGAGGTAAAATAGCTTGAAACGTACGATCTCTACCTTGTTTTGCTGTACCTCCTGCCGAGTCGCCCTCAACCAAGTACAATTCGCATTTTGCCGGATCTTTTTCACTGCAATCGGCAAGTTTACCGGGCAATCCGCTACCGTTAAGAGCTCCTTTACGTTGAACAAGCTCGCGAGCTTTTCGTGCAGCATGACGGGCGGTAGCAGCTAAGATAACTTTGTTGACAATATTTTTTGCATCTTTAGGGTTTTCTTCGAGATAAACGCTTAACATTTCGCTCACAGCCTGATCAACAGCTCCCATTACTTCGCTATTTCCGAGCTTTGTTTTGGTTTGTCCTTCAAATAAAGGTTCAGCGACTTTAACCGAAATGACAGCTGTAAGACCTTCGCGAAAATCATCGCCATTGATTTCGAATTTTAACTTGTCGAGCATGCCATTTTTTTCGGCATAAGTTTTTAATGTGCGCGTTAAACCTCTTCGAAAACCGGCTAAATGAGTTCCTCCTTCGTGAGTATTTATATTATTAACATAACTATGTACGTTTTCATTAAATGATGAATTGTATTGAAGAGCTATTTCGACGGGTATTCCTTGTTTTTCTGTTTCAAAGTAAATAACATTGTCAATAATCGGCTGACGATTTTCATCGAGCAACTTAACAAATTCTTTTATTCCTTCTTTGCTATAAAATACTTCGCTAATAGGATTGCCGTCGTCGTCTGTTTCGCGATAATCGGTTATTTGTAATTTTATTCCTTTATTTAAGAAAGCTAGTTCGCGTAATCGCGAAGCCAATGTGTCGAAATTAAAGGTAGTAGTTTGAGTAAAAATAGTTTCATCGGGTAAAAAAGAAATAATAGTACCTGTTTTATCTGTTTTGCCTGTTATAGTGAGTTCTTTTATGGTTTTACCGTAAGCAAATTCCATCTCATAAATATTCCCATCGCGATGAATAATGGCTTTTAAATGTTTTGATAGAGCATTAACACAACTTACACCTACACCATGAAGTCCTCCGGAAACTTTGTACGCATCTTTATTAAATTTTCCTCCTGCATGGAGCATTGTTAGTACTACTTCGAGTGCGGGCTTGTTTTCTTTTTCGTGTATATCAACGGGTATGCCTCGTCCATCATCGGTGATGGTGATATATCCGTTAGGAAATATTTCTACATGTATATTTTTACAATAACCGGCAAGAGCTTCGTCAATAGAATTATCAACAACTTCATATACTAAGTGATGCAATCCTCTAACGCCGATGTCGCCAATGTACATGGCAGGACGTTTACGAACAGCTTCCAATCCTTCTAGCACCTGAATGCTATCGGCCGAATATCCGTTTTCTTTTACAACTTGTTTGTCTATATCTGTCATATTTTTAGCCTTATTTTAAAGGAAACGCAAAGTTACAAAAATGTAGTGGATAAACCTATGAAAAAAGCATGAAAAATAGGGATTGTTAATAAATTTTATAAGTTAAAAATTATCAATAAATGGGCGTTTCCGAGCCAATTTAAGATCTTGTAAAACGGACGATTTTACATTGATTTGAAAGCTATAACTCCGATAGGTTCCGAATGGTATCCACGAAAGCCGCATTTCCCAGCAGTGTAAGTCACGATAAATATTAAGAGATGTATAAGTAAATTTTTTATTTTCGAAATCATAACCCGAAGAATAAGATATTTTCCATTTGGGAGTTAAACTTATATCGCCCGAAAAAGTTAGGCCTTGTATGGTTTTATATTCAAATTGTTTTTTTTGCTGATTAAAATAGCTAGTGCTACTTAGATTGTATGAAATATAAATAGTCCATGGAACTTTAAAATCAACATAATATTGCATGTAATTATCGGGCAAACCAGCTGCAACGGCTGCTTGTCGTGCCGCTTCAGTTGTTTGTGTTGCTGGGTTTTTAACAAATCCATCTGAGTTTAATGAAATACTTGACGACAGGCTTGCCGATGTGAGGTTTGCAAATTTTTTATTCGTATTATATTGAAGTTGATTAATAAAACGCCCTAATGTGTCATATGTATATATGTTGTAGTTAGCACTGGCATATAAGTTTAGTACTTTAAATAACGTTGTACGTGCTTGAAATAACACAGGTTGCCATCGTAACGAATCGAGAGCTATATTGTATGCCGTGCTCATTGAAAATTGTTCGAGTAAAGGTATTTTTTTTATGGTTTGTATGGTGTCTGATTTTGATTTATACTTCATTTCTAAATTATTGTTGATTGAAAAGTTAATAGTTCCATATTTTCCGATAGGTGGAGAGCCAAATATTCCGTTCTGAACAATGGAATATGATTGAGTTTTACCACTTTCATTGATTTGGACAGATTTATAATATTTAGTTTTAAGGTAATCTGGTCTGTATGCAAAGCTAATACTTGGCGTAATCATGTGTCTCAAACCTTGAAATCTCCAGTTAGTATTTTTGGGCATATAAAAGCCATAAATTTGAGTAGTAAATGGCATCGAAAAACTCCAATCACTGGCTCGTGTAAATTTGTAAATGGTATCGGTTTGTAAATAGCCTGGTATCGTATCGTTGTTAATTATTTGTGTTGGGATCCATGTTTTACGTAATTGGTTCGGATACCATCGTTCGGTATATGTAATAGAAGGATTTAAGTTAAAGTAACGAAAAACTTTAAAATTAGCCATTACAGGTATGCTGTGGCGTACTCCGTTTCGCATTTGATGAATTGTTTGAGATGTAAATAACTTATTTTCCTTACTAGTAATGCTATTTTGTAAATTTGAGTTGTATGAAATTCCAATTTTTTTGAAAATAGTTTGCCTCGACATACTAAAATAAATATCGGGCAAGCCTATAGTAATGGTACTATCAGTAAAATTTTGATTGTGACGAATATTGGCAGATAAATTAAATGGCGAATTAGGCCATTGTTGTCGAAAAGAAATGCTCGATTGCATATCACTTCGTAAACGATTTTCGTAGCTAACCATGTTAAATCGGTTATAAATTTGTGAGCCGACGTTTACATTTGCTGAAAAATTTCTAAAAGGGTGTGCCTTTGCGTCTTGATTATGATACCAACGGATGTAATATGCTTTGTTATTTTGGTAATTAGGAAGTCCTCTTTCGCTGATAATGATATTGCTGTATGAAATATTAAGATTTCCTTGATATTTGTATCGTTTTTTGTAATTCGAAATTCCGGTTATACCCCAAGAACCTTTTGTATAGGCTTCGCCCAATATTGATAAATCCATATAATCGTTAATGGCAAAATAATATCCTCCATTTTTAAGAAAAAATCCACGCACTTCTTCTTCACCATACTCTGGAATTATAATTCCTGATTTGCCCTTTTTTTTGTTAGGAAAAAAACCAAAAGGAATACCTAACGGAACAGGTATATCTTCGACAACTAAATAGGCAGGTCCTGATACTATTTTATCATCAGGAATAACTTTTGCTTTGGTTAGAGTGATATAAAAATGCGGGTGTTCAAGGTTACAAGTAGTGTAACGCCCTTGTGTAAGACAAATATGATCGTTTTCGAGTTTTTTTGTTCTTGAAGCATGCAAATACCCCCCACTTTGTTCGGTTGTTACTTCTGTTATAATACCTCTTTTTGTATTAAAATTGTACCGTATAGACGCAGCTTGAAATTCATCGGCACCATCGGCAAATTCAGGTTTTTCTGTTAGATTTCCTAATGAATCTTTTTTCCCAGTAGCATACGCTTCATTATTATTTAAGTCTATTTCTATATAATATGCTTTGAGATCTTTATCCTGGTATTTTAATGTTGACTGATTATACAAAAATGCTTTTTGTGATACTAAATCTAATACAATGGAGTCGGAACATGAGTATATAACGGGAGCTTCTAAATTAAATGAAGAAGAATTTTTTTTTAAAGTATCGGTTGAAACTTTTATGGAATCTTTTTGCTGCGAGTATAAAAAATTGTAAACACAGCAACTAATTGTGATAACAATAATTCGTATGAAAGTGTTATTTTTGTACAATTTTTATGGTTTAATTTTTGTGGCTTCAAAGCTAATGAATTTTTTAATGAAATGGGTAATTTTGGTACAGGTCTCTTTTTTAACGACTACTAGTCTTTTACTACATTCGCAAAGTAATGTTAATGCTGTTTCTACAATAGTTATCGATGCTGGTCATGGCGGTAAAGATCCCGGAGCAGTGGCTTTCGGAATAAAGGAAAAAGAAATAACATTATCTGTGGCTCTAAAACTTGGAAAGCTTATTAAAGAAAATTATAGAGATGTAAAAGTTGTTTACACAAGGACTAACGACGAATTTATTGAATTGTACCGTCGTGCAAAAATTGCTAATAATGCCAAGGCCGATTTATTTATTTCCATTCATGTGAATAGTAGTAAAAAGCCCGACCCATATGGAGCAGAGACGTATGTTATGGGTTTATCTAAGTCAGATGCCAATCTCGATGTTGCTATGACAGAAAATGCTGTTATTCTCAAAGAAGATGATTACAAGAGTCAATACGAAGGCTTCGATCCTCATTCGCCCGAAGCATATATTATTTTTTCTCTCTATCAGAACGCTTTTTTAGATCTTAGTTTAACATTTTCTTCCTTTATTCAGCAGGAATATTTAAAAATTAACAGAGAAAATAGAGGAGTTAAGCAAGCTGGTTTTTTAGTGCTATGGAAAACTGCTATGCCAAGCGTATTAACAGAAATAGGATTTATTAGCAATGCAGAAGAAGCAGCATATTTATCGGACGAACGAAACCATTGGTTAATTGCTAAATCAATATTTAATGCGTTTAGCAAATATAAGGCACAACTCGAAAATGCAAAACCGATAGAATTGGAATATAAAGACATCAAACCATATATTGCTGATACTAAACAAGCAACCGATACTATCAAGAAAAACAAATTGCCCAAAGACACATTATACAAAGCAACAATTTCTACCGATAGTGTTCAAAAAAATGATTTTCAGAAAGTTGCAGAACAATTCATTCAAACTAAGTCAAACGATTCGGTGTATTTTTATGTACAAATAGCATCGTCCGATAAGCCAATTAAACATTTTAAGGTATCTTCGGTAGAAGAAATTAAAGTAGAAAATTCGTTTAAATATATTTGTGCAAAATCGCTTACCTATGCCGAAGTGCTTGAAAAACAAAAAGAAATAAAAAAAATGTACCCCGATGCCTTTATTATTGCTATTAAAAATGGAAAAAAAATTCCTATAAACGAAGCATTGAAAAAAACAAAAAACTAACTTTACACGTTTAAATATAATATGGCGAAAATATCACGCGAAATAAAGGCAGGTGTTATTGTAATTATCGCTATAGCTTTTTTTATTTGGGGTTATTCGTTTTTAAAAGGAAAAGATTTATTCGAGAAAACTTATTCATATTATGCAATATATGATAGGGTTGATGGATTAATGACTTCTGCTCCCGTATATGTTAATGGATTAAAAGTTGGAAATGTTGGAAACATTAGTTTCGTAAACGATAGCAATAGAAAAGTATTAATAGAAATAAAAGTTACTAAAGATTTTCTTATTCCTCAAAAAACAATAGCTGAAATATACAGTGCCGACTTAATGGGGACTCGAGCTATTAAACTTGTTCTTAGTAACGAAAAAAAATATCATTTGCCTAATGATACTATCTTATCTTCAGTTGAAGCCGATTTGAAATCGCAAGTTAGTGCTCAAGTACTGCCTCTTAAACACAAAGCAGAAGAATTAATAATGTCAATAGATTCTGTAATGACTGTTGTACAAAGTATTTTTGATAAACAAACGCGGTATAATATTACTCGATCTATTGAAAACATTAGAGTTACGCTCGAAAATTTAGTAAAAACTTCTGTTACACTCGATACTTTAGTTCAAAGCGAAAAATATGCTTTAACACGAATAATTGCCAATATAGAATCAATTTCAGAGAATTTAAGAAATAATAATGAATTGATAAACAATATAATGAAAAATTTATCGGCAGTTAGCGATTCGCTAATGCAAGCCAATATAAAGCAAACTGTATTAAATGCAAACAAAGCATTATATGAAGCAAACATCATCTTAGACAAAATTAATAAAGGTGAAGGATCATTAGGAATGCTCATACATAATGATCAACTTTATAAAAATTTAGAGAGTTCTTCAAAAAATTTAGACTTATTGCTTCGCGATTTGAGGGAAAACCCCAAACGTTATGTTCACTTCAGCTTATTTGATTTTGGCCGCACCGTAATACTTGAGGATAATGAAAAAAATAGAAAAAAATATAAACAAGAAGACAAATCGAATAACGATACCCTTACATCATTTAGAATTCAAATAAAAAGTTCAAAACAACCTATTTCCAAAAGATCACCCGAATTTAAGGGCTTTGAAAATATTCAAGAAACTTATGTTGAAGGATGGTACAAATATACCATTGGTCAATTTTCCACTAAAGAAGAAGCTTTGCAATATAAAAATGATATAAGCAAAGCATTCCCCGACGCTTTTGTAGTTGTTTATAAAGGCAATTATCCCCAACAAATTAAAAATACTGTACCAAAAGATACCTTAATATTAAAGTAGTTAACTATTCTCATATTTTTCAATCACACGTTTATTAAACCACTATTTTATTTGGCATTTTGTAAATAAGATATTACATTTGTAAGGTAAAACAGGCTTTTTATAAATATCTAAATATGTTCATACACTATAATGTTTTTTTGACGAAAGATTTAATTCAGAGCTTTGCCATTTATGAAAAAAAAACTTTATTTGCAATACGAAAAAAATTTTTTTCTAAACTTTTTTTTTCACAATATTGCATAATGAAAAATGTAACTATAAGTTTAAGCTAAAACGTTGGAATAGATGAGCAAAAGTCATATAGAAGTTTGGAATAGTTGTTTAAAAGTAATACGCGACAACGTTAAGCCTATAAGCTTTAAAACGTGGTTTGAACCTATTGTGCCGTTAAAATTAGAAAACAATGTATTAACAATCCAAGTGCCCAGTCCTTTCTTTTATGAATACATAGAAGAAAAATATATCGATTTATTAAGCAAGGTATTAAGAAAAGAAATTGGCGAAGATGCCAAACTTGAGTATAAAATAGTAGTTGACAATAATTTAGCATCTTCAAAACCATACACTATAAAAGTACCTACAAAAAATATTAGCGATTTGTCAAATCAAGATATTCCTATTCCTATTAACACAGAAGATAAAAATATTAAGAATCCATTTATATTACCTGGGATTAAGAAACTTAACGTAGATCCGCAACTTAATCCCGATTATTCATTCGAAAATTTTATCGAAGGAGATTGCAATCGTCTTGCTCGATCGGCGGGTTATGCTGTTGCTTGTAATCCAGGAGGAACAGCATTTAATCCATTATTTATTTACAGTGCAAATGGACTTGGTAAGTCTCATCTATCACAAGCTATAGGTATTGAAGTAAAAAAGCGTTATCCCGATAAGATTGTGCTGTATGTTCAGGCTCACAAGTTTGTTACCCAATTCATGGAAGCCATTCGCAGCAACAATAGCAACGACTTTGTTCATTTTTATCAAATGATCGACGTTCTTATCATTGACGATGTCCACGATTTTGCTGGTAAAGAGAAAACGCAAGATATATTTTTCCACATATTCAATCATTTACACCAATTAAATAAACAATTAATTCTTACTGCCGATAAAGCTCCCGTAGAATTGCAAGGATTTGAGCCACGATTATTATCTCGATTCAAATGGGGATTGGCAGCCGATTTACAAGTTCCTGATTATGAAACTCGCCTAGCAATACTAAAAAGAAAGATTTACAACGATGGCATAGAAATGGCCGATGAGGTTTTGGAATACATAGCTTCGCACATTACCACAAATATCAGAGAAATGGAAGGAGCACTCATCTCTATATTAGCTCAATCGACATTAAATAAAAAAGAAATTACTATAGACCTTGCCAAACAAATTATAGATAAAATCGTTAAAAGTACTCGCAGAGAAGTATCTATCGATTATATTCAAAAGGTAGTATGCGATTATTTTAATATTTCGGTAGATGCTTTGAAGTCAAAAACACGAAAGCGCGAAATAGTACAAGCACGTCAAGTTGCAATGTATTTTGCAAAATCGTTTACAAAGAATTCGCTTGCAGTTATTGGTTCTATCATAGGCGGAAAAGATCATGCTACTGTTTTACACGCATGCCGAACTGTACAAAATTTGATGGAAACCGATAAAAAATTTAAACAGTACATCGATGAAATTGAGAAAAAACTTAAAATGTAAAAATAACCAAGCAGGGAACCCCTGCTTTTTTTGTAATTATACCGTTGCATGTTGTATCTTTTAATGGCAATATTTTCTTCCACGTCAATTTTCATCTTATTTAAAATATTCGAAAAATTTTCTGTTAAACCATATCCCGCTATTGTGTTAAATTATTTTGTTGCAGGCATATTAGGTTTTATTATTTTTAAGGGATATCATACAGATTTTTTTTATAATCTTTCCGTTGACTGGAGAATATGGATTATTGTTATAGGATTACTGTTTTTTTTGAATTTTTTATTAATCCAATATTCAACAGCTTTTATAGGAATGGCAACAACTTCGGTTGCTTGCAAAATTTCGGTTGTTATTCCTATAGTATTTTCTATTTTTTATGATAATGAACAAGTGGGATTTGCCAAATTTGGCGGAATTTTAATGGCATTAGTTGCCATATTGCTTTTAACGTATAAAAAAAATGAACAAAAGAATGTCATTCGCTGGTGGCAATTATTATTGCCAGTTATTTTATTTGTTGGGTTAGGCTCTACCGATACAATGGTGAAATTTGTACAACAAGAACATGCAAAACAGTATTCAGCTTCGCAATTAACATCGTTTTTTTTTGGTTTTTCTTTTCTTAGTGCTTTTTTGTGGGGAATTTTTAAAAATAACTTTTTTAAATCTTTTGTTCATGTTAAAACATTCGTATTGGGTTCATCTTTAGGAGTTGTAAATTTTGGTTCAATTTATTTTTTGATATTATCATTGCAAAATGTAAGTTTAGACGATTCGTTGATCTTTGGTATTATAAATTTAGGGATTATTTTATTATCTGTACTCATCGGACACTTTATTTTTAATGAAAAATTATTGAATTTAAATTGGTTAGGTATTTTGTTGGCTTTACTTTCATTTATTTTGTTAAGCATACATGGATAGTTTTTTAACCATATCGAACAAATATACTGCTGTTTTTAAAGATAAAAAGAGTTCTTTTCATGCCGTTTTATATCCAATAAATAAAGATTCAGAAATTAAAGAAATACTTAAAAAGATAAAAAAAGAGTATCACGATGCCAATCATCATTGCTATGCCTACCGTTATTTAAATGTAAATCAAACACTTATTGAATACTATAGCGACGATGGAGAACCAGCAAATTCTGCAGGTATTCCTATATTACACGAATTACAAAAAAAAATGCTTGTTAATGTATTAGCAGTAGTTGTTCGATATTTTGGAGGTATAAAATTAGGTGTTCCAGGTTTAATATACGCGTACAGACAAGCCACACGATTGGCAATTCAACAAGCTGACATTTTATCGAAACAAGTTATGAAACCATTAAAGATTGAATGTAAATACCAGCATTTTGATACTGTTATGTCGCTAATAAAAAAATTTGATGCGGAAATAGAATCGAAAAATATAGATGAAATGTGTGTAATTAATGTTTTTTGTCCGAAAGCAGAGTTTAATACATTTGTCCATGAATTAAGGAAGCAAAAGGTAACCGTATATGCATAATTTTTCATTATTACAACAATTGTGTAGTATTCACGCACCATCGGGCGAAGAGTATAGAGTTTTCGATTTTGTTCAGCAATGGCTTAAATTAAATGACCCGCATGCGATTATTGACAGAGATTCGCTCTATAATGCCATGTTTATTAAAAAAGGATTTTCATCGGTAGCATTTTTAGTACATGTCGATACAGTTGGATTTATTAAACAATATAAACAAAAAGTACTACCTATTGGTAGTCCCGATATTGCCAATTATGCAAATGTAAAAACATCATCAGGAAAAATTTATCGTGTATTTTCTGCAGGTGAAACATATCAAATAGATGATTATCAACAAACAAACACTGGTACTACATTTACTTATGAAACCAAACTTAATGTTAATTCCAATTATATTCAGGGAACATATCTTGATAATCGTTTACATGTAACAATTGCCCTCGAAACAATTGCTAACTCCGAAAATTGTTTATTTGTTTTTACATCGAACGAAGAAATTTCGGGCGGTTGCACAGAAAAAGTAGCTCGTATTTTATATGAATCTTATCATATAAACAAAACTATTATTCTAGATACAACTTTTGCTTCTGAAGGGATACTTTTAGACAAAGGAGTTGTCTTGTCTCTTAAAGACGAATATTTACCAAGTCGCCCCTGGGTTGATGAAATACATCAATTATTATATAAAACAAAAATCCCCTTTCAAATAGAAGTAGCCGACTTTGGCTCAAGCGATGGAGCATACATCAGCAAAAGTCCGTATCCCATTCAATGGTGTTTTTTAGGAATTGCTTGTCAAAATTATCATAGTCCCGACGAAAAAGTATCTCTTTACGATGTGAATTTAATGGAAAAAACTGTAAATTTATTGATAATGCAGAATACAAATCTTAAATTTATATAAGCATGAAAAACAAGAGTTTAATTTCTATTCATGATTACAGCAAAGACGATTATTTTAAAATTCTGGAGTTAGCAGATAGATTTCGTAAAAACTCCCAAGAATATGAAAATTTATTAAGTGGTAAAGTGGTTGCTACATTGTTTTTTGAACCATCAACACGCACGCGGTTAAGTTTTGAAAGTGCTGTTCAGCGTATGGGTGGCAGGATAATAGGTTTTTCCGACCCTGGTTCGTCAAGTGTTCAGAAGGGCGAATCACTCAAAGACACCATTCTGACAGTGGCTCAATATGCCGATTTGATAGTTATGCGTCATCCAATAGAGGGGAGTGCACGGTGGGCAAGCGAAGTTTCGCCCGTTCCTATTATCAATGCGGGCGACGGGGCCAATCAGCACCCTACACAATGTTTACTCGATTTATATACTATTAAAGAAACCCAAAATACTTTGGAAAACCTTACTATTACATTTGTAGGCGATTTAAAATATGGTCGTACGGTGCATTCACTTATTCAGGCCATGTCGAATTTTAATCCGGTATTTTTCCTGGTTTCGCCCGAAAGCTTGAAATTGCCCAATGAATATAAATTATTACTCGATGAACGAAATATAAATTATTCCGAACATAAAGATTTGCAAGAAGTAATAAAACAATCGGATATAGTTTATGTTACCAGAGTACAGCGCGAACGTTTTTCTGATCCCATGGAATACGAAAAAGTGAAAAATGCTTATGTATTAAGTGCATCTATGCTCGAAGGAACAAAACCCAATTTAAAAGTTTTACATCCGCTTCCACGTGTTAATGAAATTTCTACCGATGTTGATGATACACAAAAAGCTTATTATTTTCAACAGGCATTAAATGGGGTATTTACCCGCATGGCTATTATGGCTTTAATGTTAGGACTAAAAAATTAACAATATATGGAAACAAAAAAAGAATTAGTAGTAAGTGCCATTAAAGATGGAACTGTTATTGATCATATTCCTGCTAAAAGCTTGTTTAAAGTTATTAGTACATTAGAGTTAAATAACATTGAAACACCGATAACGATAGGCTTCAACCTTGAAAGTAAAAAACTTGGTAAAAAAGGTATAATAAAAATATCCGACAAGTTTCCCAACGACAATGATTTAAACAAAATAGCTTTGTTTGCTCCCGAAGCAAAGATAAATATTATTCGAAATTATGAAGTTGTTGAAAAGAAAGTTGTTCAGTTGCCCGATACAATTGAAGGTATTGTAAAATGTATGAATCCCAAGTGCATTACTAATTTCGAGGAAGTAAAAACGAAATTTACAGTTATCGATAAAAAAAATGTAGCTTTAAAATGTCGTTATTGCGAAAAAATTACAAGTCAGGAAAATTTTGAAATGAAATAAAAAATTGCCGTTGCTTGAAAGTAACTTTTTTGGGAACAGGTACATCGCAAGGCATTCCGGTAATAGCGTGTGATTGCAACGTTTGTCAGTCGAACGATAAGCACGACAAACGTTTACGTTCTTCGATATTGGTCGAAGTAAATGATAAAGTTATTGTTATTGATAGTGGTCCCGATTTTCGACAACAAATGTTGCGCGAACGCGTAAAAAAATTGGATGCTATTTTATTTACACATGAACATAAAGATCATATAGCAGGGCTCGACGATATACGATCGTTCAACTGGATTTATAAAAAACCGATGGATATTTATGCCGAAGAAAGAGTATTAAATGCTTTACAATTAGAGTACTCTTATGTTTTTGCTGATGATAAATATCCTGGAATTCCCGAAATGAATTTACATACTATTAGCGAAGAACCTTTTTTTATTGATAATATCTGTATTGTTCCTATTCGAGCCATGCATTATCGCTTGCCAGTATTGGGATTCAGAATTAATAATATGGCATATATTACCGATGCAAATTATATTCCTGATTTTCAGTTTGAAAAACTTAAAGATTTGGATGTTCTTATTTTAAATGCATTACGAAAACAGCCACATATTTCACATTTTACATTGTCCGAAGCTATCGAAGTAGCCCAAAAAATAAATGCTCACATGACATATTTTACTCATATTAGCCATGTCATGGGATATCATCATGAAGTACAGAAAGAACTGCCACCTCGAATGGCTTTAGCTTACGATGGGCTTACCTTACAAATGTAACGATGCTTAAGTTTATTATTCAAAAATTAAATGTCACATTATTTGAATTCTATGCTTAAGATGGGACATAAAATGAATTTAAAGCCATTGTATTCTGTGTGCAGTTCGTTAAATGGGATTTGATTTATTTTAATAAAATGGGTAAAACTGAAATCTAAAAAAAGTGCTTTAACATAAGGGAACATTGGAAAGTAATAGGGATTAAAATTTTCAACAAAAATTAAGTTGTTGTTAAGTGTGTCTATGTTTACTTCAGTTTTAGTAGAATATATTATTTTACGAATTATTTTGTTATGATTCAAATAGTTATACGATACATGATGAATGTCTGAAAAGCTATAAACGTAAATGGAGGATAAGTGCAGACTGTCATATTCAAACACAATACTGTTTTCTAGTGTTTGAATGTTTGTATCTACTTTGTTATTATTTATATGACAAAATTTCCATTTCAATTCAGTACAAAGCCCTTGATTATTGTAAGTAAATAAGAACCATTGAGCATTAAGCGATGAATCGAAAGCATTATGCCTATTTATCCAATCTTTCGAAACAGGAATGACAAGTTCTATAGTTTGTATATTATGATGTTGAAAGTAATTTCTGTCAAATATTTGTTGCGGGAATAAGTATAAACATTGTAAACAGAATAGTACACACAAGATTTTTTGGTACATTATTTTTTTCTAGAAACATTTTTGATTGTATCGGTTACAATACGCATGGAGTCTTTTTCTTCAATGGTTTTTACTAAGGGATCTTTTTCTTCAATTATTTTTACTTGGTGGGGTGGAGTTGTACGACAGGATAAAATAGTCAGCACAAGTATAAAAAATAAAAAGCGCAAAAAATTATTCTTCATCTTTTTCTTTTTCAAGTACTTTTTTCTTACTTTCGGTGGCTTCTTTCGATGTATTAGTAGTAGTTCTTCGCAATACACCTTCTAATTGAAAGCCCGGAGTTTTGTAACCAGCTTCTTCTTTATTGTTGGTAAAATATATGCGACCTTGAATGGAGTATTGTACTCCCATTTCTTCATCGTTTAAAAGCGAATCATTAGGATTTTTGGTTAAATAAACAGAAAAGTTCGAAAATCCCCATTTTTTAAATTTCCATTTACAATTCCATTCTTCGTATTCTTCTTTTTTATCGGTTTTATACACAATGATATCAGCATCCTCTGGTTTATCTACTTCAAGCAAAACAAGATTAGCATCACCTGGATGGGTCATTTCAATAACAGTTTGAGCTTTTAAAAAGCTAAAAAGTAAAATACTCAAGATAGTAAAAATTAATCTCATGTGCTATTAATATTTACACTTTCAAATATATAAAGGAAAAATATAAATGTCAATATTTTATAGCTAATTTTTCAACGAAAAAATGTTCATTTTATTGTTACGCAAAACAACATTTTTTACAGATAAATCATTTTTTTGAATAAAAATTGGTCGAATTGCTCTTGTACATGTTCATAAAAAATAGAGTCATGTTCATGGGCTAAAGTATTATTGTAACCATGAAATGAGGCTATTTAAAATAAAAGCTATAGACCAAGCCAATAAGGTAGAAAAAAATATTACGTAAATGGCCCATTTCCATTTGGCTGTTTCTTTTTTGATGGATGCAATGACTGCGATGCAAGGGAAATAAATTAAAACAAAAGCTAAGAATGCAACAATAACAGGCAGGGTAAATAACGGTTGTTGCTTATAATTACTGGCAGCCTTTAAATTGTTGCTTAAGCTGTCGAAGTTTTCCTCATGATTGTTAAACAATACTGCCAAAGTGCTAACGACAACTTCTTTGCCAGTAATACCTGCTATTAAGCTAACTGAAATTCGCCAATCAAAACCTAAAGGCATCATGATTGGCTCAATAAATCTGCCAATATTAGCTAAATAGGAATTTTCGAGTTGATAAATATATATCTTATTTTTTAATTGATTTAATGAATTGTGCGAATTAGCAGGCAAATTATTCTTTTTTTCTAGTTGCACAATTTTATCTAGAAGGTCATTTGTTTGTAATGAAGTGGGGAAGTAGCTTAAACTCCATATAATGATAGAAGCAAAAAGAATTATACCCGACATTTTTTTTAGGTATTGTTTTGCTTTATGCCACATGTGTTTTAGAATATTTCTGTATGTTGGTATTCGATATGGTGGTAATTCCATTACAAATGGGATTTCATTCTTATTAAAGAGTGTTTTCTTTAATAGTAGTGAAAGTAATGCCGCCAATACAATTCCAGATAAATAGATGATAAAAATAGCCGTGCCTGCATGCTTCCCAAAAAATGTTCCGGCAAACAAAACATAGATGGGAAGCCTTGCACTGCACGACATAAGTGGATTAACCAAAATGGTAACTAATCTATCGGAGTGACTTTCTATGGTGCGTGTTGCCATTATTGCAGGAACATTGCAGCCAAATCCCATAAATAGCGGAATAAATGATTTTCCATGAAGCCCCATTTTGTGCATAATTTTATCCATCAAAAAGGCAACACGTGCCATATATCCCGTATCTTCCATGATAGATATAAAAAAGAATAAAAGCAAAATATTGGGTAAAAAGACTAAAACACCTCCTACGCCTTGAATAATGCCATCGCTTAATAAATCTTTAAATATACCAGATGGCAACCATGTTTCGGTTAAATTGCCCAACCATTCTACAGATTGCTCAATCCAATGCACAGGATATTGTCCGATAAAAAAAGTGGTTTCGAAAATAAACCATAGAAAAATAAAAAATATCGGAAGCCCTAATATTCTATTGATAAGAATTGCATCAATTTTCTTTGAAATGGTTCGGGCAGAATCTTTATTTTTCTTGTATGTTTCGGCTAAAGCACCGGAGATAAATCCGTATTTGGCATCGGCAATGATTGTTTCGGGCAATTCGCCAAAGTCTTTTTCTAAGTTTTGGATGTGTTTTTGAGCAAGCGATAAAATTTTACTGCCATTGGGGAGTTTTTCTATTATTTGATGAATATCTTTATCATTTTCTAATAGTTTCAAAGATAAAAAACGCGAAGAATACTGATCGAGTAAGCTTTTATTTTTTTTTAGTTCGTGTTGTATGTCAGAAATAGCATTTTCTATATTTTGTCCGTAGTGAATGTGAATGTGTCGATATGTATTGCTACGATTTTCATAAATTGCTATTACTTCATTAAAAAGTTGAAAAATGCCTCTTCCCCTTGTACTTACGGTAGGAATGATAGGAACACCTATCATTTTACCAAGTTTATCGTAATTGAATTGATCGCCTTTTTTTTGAAGCTCATCGTACATGTTTAATGCCATTACGACGGGCATGTCCATGTCTATGAGTTGGGTTGTTAGATACAAGTTTCTTTCCAAATTAGAAGCATCAACAATGTTAATCACAACATCGGGGAATTCGGTTGTAAGATAGTTTCGCACAAATAATTCTTCGGGCGAATACGCCGATAATGAATACGTACCAGGCAAATCGGTAATTTCGAAAGTATAACCGTTGTATTTATATAATCCTTTTTTTATATCAACGGTAACACCACCATAATTTCCAACTCGTTCGGATAAGCCTGTGCAATAATTAAATAAAGTTGTTTTTCCGCAGTTGGGATTACCTACTAATGCTACATGAATAACTTTTGATTTATCGCCGTTGAAAGAATTTTTTTCCTGATTGATAGAAACAACCGAGTTATTAAATGTTGTTGTAGGAATGGGTTCGTTTTGAATTTCGATAAGTGCAGCTTCACTTTTTCTTAATGTTACTTCATAACCTAAAATTTTGAATATGATAGGGTCATTAAGGGGAGCTTGTTGTACATATTCGACTTGTTCGCCACGAATAAAGCCCATTTCTATAATTCTTTTGCGAAAGCTTCCTCGTCCTTTTACTTTAACTATATAGGCTTTATCACCAGGTTTTAAATCTGTGAGTAGCATGGTAGTTTAAATTCTTTGTAAAATTACAATTCAGAATGATGGTAATATATCCCTAAATGTGGTGAATTTAAAGTATGCTAATAGCTTCTAATTGTAATTCAGCTTTTTTAATTTTAACTACTTTACATATGTACTGCTGTGGTAAATTTTGTACGTTTACTTGTTGATAATTGATAACAACAGCTTTGTTTGTTTTATCATTGTATGCAAGAACTACATAATATGGCTCGCCTGTGCGTTGCTTGATGCGTTGTTGAATGCTTGTTAGCGTAAACTTATCCATATCATTTAAACGATAAATGGGATGTTGGGGTTCGAGGAAAATTTTGCCATTACAATTTATTTTATTGACGTTGCATATAATATTTTTCTTTTCTTGTATGGGATAATCAATATAGTATTGTTGTGGTAACAAGTATTTTCTTCCCCAGTCGTCAATAAGGATAAAATATTTCCCATCGGGTAAGGATATAAGTTTCTCTACAAAAAAATTATATTCTTTACCTTCTTCTAATGTTACCATGTTGATGTTTGTACAACACGTTGATAATTTTCGTATTTAACAACAAAAGCTCCAAAAATTCCGCAAGAACTACGAAAGTTTTTTGCATCGTCGAGTGTAGCAAAGTCGCCAATAGTGTATTTGTAAAGCCCATCAATAAATTCTTCTTTTATAAATTCCACATCAGGATAAAGTTCTGAAAGCTGAGCTTTTGACAGTTTTCGTTTAAAAGCAGCTATTTGAACACGATAAAAGTTAGGTTCGCTAATTTTTTGTGGTTTTACTTTAACAACTTCATCTGTTTTAGGATATTCTTGTGTTTCTTTGTAGGCAGGGTTGTTTTTCCACGACATATCGTTTTTAATTTGAAAAGGTATAATGCCTATAGATACTTTTGATTTATTTTTATCCTGAATGAAAAAGAAATTACCATAAATTTCCTTGTAGCCAACAATTCTAAAGTCAATAACAATATTTGCAGTGATTTTAATATCTTTTACGGGTGGCAGTTCTATCCATATATATTTGAGTAATTGACCTTGTTTTATTAATGTAGCTCCAGCATTATCTATAGGATTGAGTTCGACTCCGACAGGCATATATAATTCTAATTTGGCAAAACCTGAAATATTTTCTTTATGAATAATAATATCTATCGGATAAGATTTGCCTGCTTCTAGTTTGGAAGGTAAAACAATATCGACAAAAATATCGCCTTGGGCAATGGTATTATATGCAATAAACTGTAAGAAAAAAATTATATACAAAAATTTTGTAAACATGTGAAAACAATGCTCAAAAATACATAAATTATTTAATGAAACGATAGAGTATATACAGAATAATACTTAATAATATGCTTAGAATAATGCTAGTCATTAATGGAAAAAATACGGTAACGTTTTTGAACTGAAAAACAAAATCGCCTGGTAACTTTTTAATGTTTGGAAAATACGTTTCTACTGCCCAAAGAATAACTCCGATGATAATAAAAACAAATCCTATAATCATAAATATTTTCCACATCATTTTCATTTTCCTTTACAATATCGTTGAATATATGATTCGGCTTTTATATATCCCCACTGCTTTGCTTTCTCGAAATCACGGCATGCTGCCAAAGCATTTTTCATAGCATGGTATATAAGTGCTCTTTGAAAAAAATACTTTCCTTGCATCGCTTTTAAATCCATTGCCATGCAAATGTCGCCGAAAGCGTCTTCGTATCGGTTTAATTCGTAATAACAAGCACTTCTTTCATAGTAATATTCAGAGTTTCCAGAATTTAAAGAAATAGCTTTAGAAAAATAACTGATGGCATCTTCTAATTTATTTATATTTTTACAAGCTATGCCAGTTTGATAGTACATTTTGTCCGATAAAGTATCGTAACGTAAATATTGTAGTGCACATTCGTACGATTTTTTGTAATCTTCGGCATAGTTATAATTCATGGTAGCCATAGATAACCATTGTATTTTATAGGGTTGTAAATGGAAAAGCTGCTCATATATCTCGGCTAATAACTTGAATTTTTTGTGAGTTTCTAATATTTGAGCTTTTAATAAATAAGCATCAACTAATAAAGTTTTACTTTTTATTATTTGATCAATGCTTCGCATAGCTTCTTTCGTATTCTGACCAGCCAAATATGCTCGGGCTCGCCAAAGCAATAGGGTAGAGTTGTTGGGGTATTGTTGTAATGAATTATCTACCAAATCAATTAAATCATTAATTTCTTTTCTGTCGTATAGGTATTCAATTTCAGCTATTCGATTTTCGAATTCATCAAACCACGATTGTTTCCAAAGGTCATTCCATTGTTTATCGTTATTTAGAAAATTAAATGCAGGATGAGTTCGTAGTTTGTTTTCGGGAAGTTTGTTTCTTAATTTAAGATATTGTTTTAGCCAAAATAGACAACTATCAGTATTTTTTTGCATTCCATAAGCAAGAGCAATTTGAAGCGAGGCTGAAGAATCATATCTTAATAGTTTAAAGTTTGTACGAATGGCTTCGTTAAATTTTTTTTGTTTGTAATAAATAGACGACAATTCTTGCAAAGAGATATTTGTATAAAAGTTTTTTTCTATGAGCTCATTGAATAATTTTATTGCAGTGTTTGTATCACGGTATTGTATGGCGATATATGCTTTAATAAGCATTTCATTTTGTGAAAATGTCCAGATGCTTGTAAAGTAAAATAAAAACAGAAATATTAGTTTATTCATTTCCTGTTTTTTTAGTAGTTATAATGTGTATGAATCCAGTAATGGCTCGCGGTTCAATGCCTGTTAATCTACGTTCGTAAACATCACAAATGTAATAATATACTCCGTTGGGCACTATTTTTTTAGTGTCTATATCTCTACCATCCCACATAATATCGGGGTTTTCAGTTCGAAAAACGAGTTTACCCCAACGATTGTATATTTTTAAATCTATTTTTTCGACAAATTGATAAGGTCCGGGTCTAAAATAATCGTTTTGACTGTTATTATCGGGGGTAAATATGTTGGGAAGTTGGTAATATGTACATTCATCAACACACGATTTATGAATTTTTGCACTTTCATTGTAAAATGAGTCGACAGCAGTTACAATATAACATCCTGCTAATGAATAAGTTGGAATGTGAATGAATGTTGTGTCATTAGGATTATTCTTTTGAGCAATTAATGTCATATTTCCATTTAGGGTGGGCGAATAATAAATATTATAACCAATAACATCGTCGGCACAGGTTAGATTTGGATTGTTCCATCGCAAAACGTTTTGATACAAACTACATACAGAATTAACTTGCAATTGGGGCATACATGGAGGTGTTGTATCTTTTGGTGTTTCACATTTTATTTGAGAAAAATTGATGAAAGGCATATTGTAATTTCCAGTCTGATAATAACCGTAGCCTTTTACTTTGTAACAATATGTATTACCATTTACCAAACTATCATCGATATACGACGATGATTTAGTCTGACTTATAGAATCCCATATATTGTTTTGTGCATTTAACCGGTAAACAACATATAAAGTATCGGTCCATGGAACATTTTTTTGCCACGATAGGTGTACTTTATTGTCATCGGGGATTGTGTTTAATCGAATACTTGATGCGATAGATGGTGAGCCAATTAAGAATCTATTTCCTGGTTGATCATTGTAAAATTCAATTTTATACGAATATGGAAAATTAGTTGTATTGAGCAAGGTATCTGTATATGTAGTATCATTAATATTGTTAAGTGTATCAATAGCTTGTGCATATTGTCCCCAAAAATCGTTGGAGTGATAAACAATATATTGATAGGGTCCGGGTGCTGCTAATGTATCAAATTCAGTTGGTTTTGACCATTCGACATAAATTTTTCCCTGATTTGTATCAGTACTATCTACGCTTACATGGGTGATAACAGGAATGCCTTTAACTAAATTTGTGCAAACTTCCTTTGAAGCGATGCTTTCGGCATTGTCGGGGAATACACTAACGATGCGATAGCAATACTCGTATCCTTGTGGCAATCCAATGCCATAATTATTGTCTAAAAAAGAAGTATCGTTAATAGAAGTTGTGGAATGAATTTTTACATAACCTGTAAAGGATGGAATTCCTGTTGTGCAACTGTCAGGATCCCAACCCGATGGTGAAATACGCCGATAGATATCGTAACGAATGGCTTGAGGGCATGGAGCTTTTGACCAAATTAGCTGAACAGAATTGGAAGTTGGAATCAGTAATAAATTTTGAATAGGTGGGCAAATTACTTTTATATAAACTTTTTCTTGTTTTACCAAGCTCACGGTTGAGTTATGATCTTTAGCTCTGAAGACAACTAAATAAGGGAAATGTTTGACATGCGAGCAAACAGTTTGCCACCAAAAAGTTCCAGTAACAGGGCTAGGACCTATAATAGTGTCGAAATGTGCTTTAGATTCAGAAACTTCGAAAGGTCCTCCATAAGCATTTAATGTAATTATTTCATTTTGTGGGTCGGCAGCTGTTACGTTGAATGATATGGAATCGCCTGCCCAAACACATAAATCGGGAATATCGCTTATTATTGGGGGTAAATTATTAGCGTCAATAACTTCAATCTGAATATCACGTAATAATTCACTTATTTTAATATAAGATTTTGTCTCACTATAATATCGCCATTCTTCAATAATCATAGCAACATTGTATATTCCTGTTTGTTGAGGACGTTCCCAAATAAGGTCGCCTGTTATTTTGTTAACAACTAAGGAGTCGCTAGCGTAAGGGAATGTATAATTGGGAATTGGAAGTCCATTATTGCCCAAACATACAGTAAGCCTATATGCTAAACTGTCGCCATCGGGGTCGTATGCACCAGGATTGTGTATAAAAGTAGTATTGAGTTTTGCTTTATCAATTGGCGGATACGTTAATATTGGAGTCGAATTTCCTGCAAATGCAGGATTTATATTGATAATTGTTTGTAATGTAAAAGTTACATTTACCGAGTTAGGTATATTTTTTACACCGTAATTTCGATTTTGGTCTTCCATGGTAATTTTATAAATGCCTGGTCCGGGATAAGTGTGTTCGCCGATGTATGTATTTTTTACATAAT
Organism: Bacteroidales bacterium; assembly: GCA_026417155.1. Lineage (GTDB taxonomy): Bacteria > Bacteroidota > Bacteroidia > Bacteroidales > GWA2-32-17 > Ch61. The sequence goes on from JAOADU010000056.1 coordinate 73,650, forward strand.
AATCGGCAAGTTCAATTTTTGAAACTCTAGGCACAATGGAAGTAGTTCCGTCACCCCAGCTAACTTCTAATTCAGGACGATCGGCTTGAGAAAGTGAATAGGTATATGTTACCATCGTAATTTCGTAAGTATAGCCACCTTTGTGTTTGTAGCGAATTTCACCTGCTCTATTGTGTGTAGCCAAAACAGATAAGTATGTAATAAAAAATGATAATATAAAAAAAATATTTTTCATTGCACTTTAATTCTTGTATTATGCTTAGTAAAGGTTAATCCTTGTTCCTCATTTCCCCAATTAATGATAACAAGATTGGTCATATCGGGATATAATTGATTGAGTAAATCATTAAAAATTTCTAAACTATTAATTTTTGAAGTTATGGGATATTCTAAATATATCCATGTGGCATCTTCAACAACAGTATATTTAATAAATCGTATTTTTTCTTTTGGAATAGCTTTATTGTTAATATAAATCATTAGTTTAGATGCAATATAATCGCATAGCAATTGATGAATATTAGAAACTGGGCGATTCTGAGTAAGCATAATATTGTTTTGAGAATATAAAAGTATGGCATGCTCCAAATCATCGGTAAAAATTTTGCACGAAACTTCGAAAACAGCTTTATCAGCTTTGGGTTCGATATTGACTACAGTAATGTGTACTGGATGAGACTGTAACCACAGTGACAATCCTAAAAACATTGATAGTAGTAGATATTTCATAGCAAGAAAATCAAAGATAAAGTTACAACAAAAAAATGTTATTAACCAAAGCTAAACAACTATGAATGAAAAAATTTGTTAAAGTAGAATTTAATCATTTGAAATATAAAAATACGTTAAATTTTTTTGATTGAATAAAACATACTAACTTTACCTATGTAAAGCAATTGATTTTACTAATGAAATTAATTTCAAGCCTTTTGCCTATAATTGCGAGGAAAAAATTTAATATTCGTCAATATTTTTTTATATCTGTTATTATTTATATTCTTGGCATAACTACATATTTAGTTATATCTTACTTTTTAATAAATGAGGAGATAAATGAAAAAATAAACCAGCAACTTATTAAAGCTGCCCGCAGCGTTGATTATTTATTACCATTGAACTATCACGATCGAGCAACTAGCAGAAAATCAATAAGTGAGATAGAGTTTAATGAAATAATGCAAATTTTGAGTCAGCAAGCCAATAATCTTGAAGTAAAATATATTTATTCGATGATCGAAAATAATGGACGATTATTCTTTACTTCATCATCGGCTACAAGTTACGAAATACGAACGGGTCAGAACTTAACATATTATTGGCAAGAGTATGTCGAAGCCGATCCGAGATTTTATGAAGCTTTAAAAAGCATGAAAATTACTTTTTTGGATTATACCGATCGATGGGGTACTTTTCGGAGTGTGTTAATACCTAAAATATCTCCAGCGGGTAATAAATATTTGCTTGGAGCAGATGTTGAAATAAGTTACATAGACAAAACAATATGGAGAGGATTATTATTCATATTATTAAAAGCATTATTTTTTACTTTAATTATTTTGCCTTTCTTTTATGTATATCATAAATATTATAAAATTACAAAAGATCATTACACTAAAACTCTTTCGCAAAAAGAACTTAAAGCCGTACACGAGCAAGATTTAAGAAAGCAATCATTTCTTAAATATCAGCAAATCGATGAAAAATATGAAGCTCTATTAAATCATATTAATATACCTACCATTGTACTAGATGTCAAAGGAAAAGTTATTGAGGTTAATCATGCATTTCTAGAATATATCGGTAAAACACAATACGATATTAAAGATAACATAATATTTACTATACCTTTTTTTCAAAGTGTCAACGAATTCGAAGAGTTAATTAATTTGACACAGAAAAATCATATATTAAAGAACTATCCATTAACACTTTATTCCAAAAAAGGTGAATCTTCATGTAAAGTAACATGCATTTTATTGAATAAGCAGGAAAAACAACAATTTTTAATATTGATAAACGACATTACACAAGAGAATAAATATTTACAAGAGATTGCAAAAGCAAAGCTATTAATGGAAGAAATGTTGCAACGAAAATCACTCTTTATTGCCACAATGAGTCATGAAATGCGAACACCCCTTAATGTTATTATAGGCTTTCTTGAAATATTAAGAGACGAAAATGTTGCAGAAGATTTGAAAAACGAATACTTACAAGTAATACAATCCAATGCCGAACATTTACTTGCGTTAATTAACGATATTATTGATTTTTCGAAAATTGAGGCCGGTCAATTTACCGTAAAAGAAGGTCCATTTTATTTGAATTATAACTTAAATCAATATAAGCTGTGGTTAATTGAAGAAATAAAAAGAAAGAATTTAAACATTGATGTTGTACTTACTATTCCTTTAGATGACCAAGAATCTATCATTTATACCGACGAATTACGTGTTAAGCAAGTAATAACCAACTTATTAACTAATGCGTTGAAGTTTACCGAATCAGGAACTATTGAATTTGGTTATAAAGTTGTAGGTTCATATATTGAAATTTACGTAAGCGACACAGGTCCCGGAATGAACGAAGAAGAAATTAATAATTTGTTTAACTTCTATATTCAAGGCGTTGAAGGGAAGAAAAGCAAATACAAAGGTTTTGGTTTAGGATTGGCTATAAGTAAAAAGATAATAGAAATATTAGGTGGTAGCATTCGTGTTCAAAGTAAGCCAGATAATGGTACTACGTTTATTGTTTCATTACCATACAAAAAGCTAAATGCAAACATTGACCAAATAAATTCAAAAATTGAAGATAAAGAATGGAAAGATGTTGAAATAATTATTGCCGATAACGATAATAACATGAAAGAGTTATTAAATCGTATAATTCTTAAGCATAAAGCTATACCCATAATTGCCAATAATTACAACGAATTGATAGAGAAGATAGAAACTAGCAATAATGCAAAATTTGTTCTTTTCGATTTTGATTTTTCAATACCCAACATTTCTCAGTTTGTTTCTTATGTCAAACGAAAAGAAAAAATGAAAATTATTGGAATGAGTTCAAATATTTATTTGATAAACATTAACCGTTCGAACAATATAGGATTCGATTACATTTTAGCAAAACCTTTTTCAAGAAGAGAGTTTGAAGAAGTCATTGAAAGCTATTTGCAATAATTTGCCGACATAATAATTGAGCGTAATAATTTTGGCGAAACTCGACTTGGATTGATAGTTATATGTGCCTGAGAATAATAATATTCTCTATCGTTTAAAGTTGTATTTATCCAACCAACAAGTTCATCAGGGTTTATATTTTTTAACAGCGGTCGTTGTAAGGTTGTGTGTTTAATTCGTTCGCAAATTACGTTTGATGATAATTGCAAATATACAGTGATCCCGTTATTTATCATTGTTTTCATGTTATCATTAAAACAGGGTGTGCCTCCACCAGTTGCTACAACCAAATTGTCAAAATTTTCTACAATATAATGAAGATAGTGAGTTTCATAATGACGAAATTGTTGTTCACTTTCTTGTTCAAATATTTCACTGATTGATTTTTTTGTTTTTTCTTCAATCATTGTATCTAAATCGAAGAAAGTAAATTGAAGTAAATTAGCTAATTCTTTGCCATAAGTAGATTTACCACTTCCCATAAAACCGATCAGGAATATTTTCATATATCCAATTTCATTTGTTCTATTTGATCGGGATCTATGTTATTATCGAGATCAGAAAATGTGGTATGACTATATGTGTCGATAATATTAATTTCTTCAATTGTTGGTGTAGGCAAAGCTTCTTCTTCTTTTTTGATTGGTTCTAACCAATTTACTTTTGAAATTTGATAGGGGCTTAACCTTTTACCTATGGCTTTATCGTTTTTAATAGAAATAAAAGTATCTACATCAATGATTTCTTCGGGGCGTTGCTTATGTTTTCCGCCAAAAATAATTTGCAAACGTGGGTATGTTTCTATTGAAAAATCAATCAATTTTGTTTTCGGATGATCGTTTATGAATTTTATCAGTTTATCGCTAATATCGGGCTTAAAACGTTTAATGTAATAATAATCGCTTTCACCATCGTAGTATATCGCTGTAACTATTTTACCCGGTATGTATTTTTCTATGAAGATCAAATCTTCTTCAAAATGCAAATCAATGTCGGGTGGATATGTTTTATATTGACCCGATTGGGTGATAATGAGTATTTTATCACTGGGTAAAAAGGAGCCTAAAAATTTACCATTTGCTTGTGTTGTCAATCGACGCACTTGCTCATCGAAGTACAACGAGATACCTTGTTGCTGAGAAACGAATTGTTCTTTTAATTGTACTTTGTGAATTTCGTGACGGGTAATTATATTTCCTTGAGCCGATCGACCTTTGATAGCATAATCAGCAACATTAATTTCAAATACTAGTTTTTTTAATTTGGGTTTGGGTTTTAATATGATTTTCAAAATTTCTGCTTCACCATTTTTATTGGCCGAAAACCAAAGTATTGAACTACCTTCTTTGCCTTGTGTGGCTTGATAAAATTTATCGCGAGTAACACCCGTGATCTGAAAACGTTTTAAATAAACAGGTCCGTATTTTCCATCACGATATAAAATATGATAAACAGTGCGATGATCATTTTTCTTAAATACAGCAACATGAATGATGTCTTTACCTATAAAAGCCTTTTCGCTAACTTTTGTTACAACATAACTTCCATCTTTTAAAAATACAATAATATCGTCAATGTCGGAGCAATCGCATACATATTCATCTTTCTTAAGCCCTGTCCCAACAAAACCTTCGCTGCGATTTACATATAACCGAGCATTAGCTATGACAACACGGGTGGCTTCAATGTTTTCAAAACTACGTAATTCGGTTTTGCGGGTTTTATCTTTGCCAAATTGTTTTTTTATTTGTTTAAAATAATTTATCGTGTATTCAACAATATTTGCCAAGTGATTTTTAACTTCGTCAATGTTTGTTTCAATGTTTTTAATGTGTTTGTCGGCTTCGATAGAGTTGAATTTAGATATTCGTTTAATGTGTAGTTCAAGCAGTTTTATAATGTCGTCAGTGGTGATAGGTTTTTTAAGATTTTTTTCAAATGGTTTTAAGGAAGTATATACAATATCGGTTACTGCTTCCCATGTTTCGCAATCTTCTATTTTACGATAAATTTTCTTTTCTATAAAAATTTTTTCGAGCGAGGCAAAATGCCATTCATCTTCGAGTTCTTGAAGCTGTATTTCTAATTCGCGTTTTAATAATAGCAATGTTCGGTCTGTGTTAGCTTTTAAAATGTCAGTTACCCCTATAAATAAAGGTTTGTTATTGCTAATAACGCACGCATTGGTGCTAAGGGTTATTTCACAATCGGTAAAAGCATATAAGGCATCAATAGTTTTATCGGGTGAAACTCCTGGTGCAAGTTGAATAAGTATTTCTACATGTTCAGATGTGTTGTCGTCTATTTTTTTTATTTTAATTTTTCCTTTTTCATTTGCTTTTATAATCGAATCTATAAGTTTATCGGTAGTTATACCATAGGGCAAGTCGGTTATAACTAAGTTTTTATTATCGATTTTTTTGATTTTTGCTCTGACTTTTATACTTCCACCACGTAGTCCATTGTTGTATTTCGAAACATCAGCCATTCCGCCAGTTGGGAAGTCAGGGTAAAGTTCAAACTCTTGTCCTTTCAGATATGCAATAGATGCGTCAATTAGTTCATTAAAATTATGAGGATATATTTTCGAAGCAAGTCCAACTGCAATTCCATCAACGCCTTGAGCTAGCAGTAATGGAAATTTTACAGGAAGGGTTACTGGTTCCTGATTACGCCCATCGTACGAAAGCTTCCATTGAGTAAGTTTAGGGTTGAATAATACGGTATTTGCAAATTTTGAAAGTCGAGCTTCAATGTAACGGGGTGCTGCAGCAGGATCACCGGTAAATATATTGCCCCAATTGCCTTGTGTGTCGATAAGTAAATCTTTTTGCCCAAGTTGTACTAGTGCTTCTCCAATGCTCGCATCGCCGTGTGGATGGTATTGCATGGTGTAGCCAATGATGTTGGCAACTTTATTGTAGCGTCCATCATCCATTTTTTTCATTGCATACAGAATGCGACGCTGAACAGGTTTTAATCCATCATCTAAATGAGGTACGGCTCTTTCTAAAATAACATACGAAGCATAATTAACCCACCAGTTTTTGTATAAATTTGAAAGCTTTGTTTCGGCAATGTTTATAGAATCGTCCGAAGAATTTGAATCTATATTTTCTTCTTGACGGATAATATCGTCGTTCATATTCTAATCCTCAACCAGCACTAAATTGTTAATGATAAATTCCTGACGTTTGGGAGTGTTATTCCCCATGTAAAACGACAAAAGCTGATGAATAGTATCGAGTTTACTGAGAATTACAGGTTCTAGGCGCATTTCTTTTCCAATAAATTTTTTGAACTCGTCGGGCGAAATTTCGCCTAATCCTTTAAACCGTGTAATTTCAGCATTTTTTCCTAACTCTGCCACAGCTTTTTCTTTTTCGTTTTCATTGTAGCAATATATGGTTTTTTGTTTATTGCGTACTCTAAACAATGGTGTTTGAAGAATGTATAAATGTCCGTTCCTGATTAAATCGGGGTAGTATTGTAAAAAGAATGTGATAAGCAGTAAACGTATATGCATTCCGTCGGCATCGGCGTCGGATGCTATGATTACATTATTATAGCGTAAGTTATCGATACCTTCTTCAATATTGAGTGCAGCAATTAATAAATTAAGTTCTTCGTTTTCGTATATGATGCGTTTAGGTTTTCCAAAAATATTTTCAGGTTTTCCGCGTAAGCTAAAAACTGCCTGTGTATTGGCGTCTCTTACTTTAGTTATTGAACCGCTGGCAGAATCGCCTTCGGTTATAAACAGAGTAGATTCGAGTTTGCGTTCATGATTAGTATTGAAGTGTATTCGGCAATCGCGTAATTTTTTATTGTGCAAACTGACTCTTTTGGCTGTTTCGCGAGCTTTTTTCTGAACAACTGCAATGGCTTTACGTTCTTTTTCCGATTCGAGAATTTTATTAAGTAATATTTCAGCTGTTTGAGGGTTTTTATGTAAATAATTATCGAGGTGCTGTTTTATGAAATCACCAATAAAATTGCGAATACTAGGTCCATTCGGTCCTACATCTTTCGAACCAAGTTTTGTTTTGGTTTGCGATTCAAAAACAGGTTCTTCGATACGTATGCTTAATGCAGCAATCAATGACATTTTGATGTCGGCGGTATCGAAATCTTTTTTGTAAAATTTGCGAATGGTTTCTGTAAAAGCTTCTTTAAAAGCAACTAAATGTGTTCCGCCTTGAGTAGTATGTTGACCATTGACAAATGTAAAATATTCGTCTATATAACTATCACCATGAGTAAAAGCAATTTCTATATCTTCGCCAATTAAATGAACAATAGGATACAGAGCTTCGGTATTTAAGTTTTCGGCAAGTAAATCGGCTAAACCATTCTTTGAAAAGTAGGGTTGTCCGTTTAATTTTAGCGTAAGTCCTCTATTCAGAAAAGCATAATTTTTTATCATGCTCTCGATATATTCTATGCGAAAGTGAAACGATTCGAATAGTTCGCTATCGGGAATGAAAATAACTTCTGTTCCTGTGGCTTCAAACGATGGGATTTGTTTTTCGTTGACTAATATACCTTTTGAAAATACAAGTTCTTTGCATTGTTTATCGCGGAACGAACGAATAATAAAATTTTGTGATAAAGCATTAACTGCTTTAATACCAACACCATTAAGTCCTACAGATTTCTTAAATACTTTGGAATCGTATTTTGCACCGGTGTTCATTTTTGAAGTAACATCAACCAGCTTTCCTAACGGTATTCCTCTGCCATAATCTCTAATCCTTACTTGTTGCTCGTTGATGTCAATATCAATTACCTTACCAAAGCCCATAATAAATTCATCAACAGCATTGTCGATAATTTCTTTAATAAGTACATAAATGCCATCATCGCGTAGGCTGCCATCGCCAAGCTTACCGATGTACATACCGGGCCGCTTTCTTATATGCTCTTGCCAGTCGAGGGTTCTAATGCTGTCTTCGGTATAATTGTCGTGCATAGCAAAAATTTTACAAAAATAAACAAAAAAATGTGCTAAAAATTAAGCTGTCCTTTTGTTTTTTCCACTATTTTATTCACATTACGGAGATAAATAAAGAAATAGTTTTTTTTGCATGGTTAATGTTTTATCGTTACCTTTAAGGTTCGAAAATAAAGTAATTATGTTAACAGTAGGAGACAAAGCACCTTATTTTGAAGGTTACGATCAAAACAATAAAAGAATTTGCTTACATGACTTTAAAGGTAAAAAGTTAGTTCTTTATTTTTATCCTAAAGATAATACACCGGGTTGCACTGCCGAAGCTTGTAGCATTAGAGACAATATTCAAGATTTTTTGAAGAATAATTATATCGTAGTAGGAGTTAGTTCCGATAGCATTGAATCTCACAAAAAATTTGCTGAAAAATATCAACTACCATTTTCTTTAATTGCCGATGCCGACAAAACAATTCAGCAAAGTTATGAGGCATATGGCGAAAAGAAAATGTATGGTAAAGTTGTAAAAGGGACTATTCGTAAGACTTTTATTATAGACGAAAACGGAATTATAGAGAGAATCATTGAAAAAGTTGACACCAAAAATCATGCGATTCAAATATTAAAAAACATATAAAGCTATGGAAAACAAAAAAGAAAAAAACGATGTTTTAAAAGACAAGCTAAAAGCCTTGCAAGCTACTATCGATAAAATAGAAAAAGACTACGGTAAAGGGTCTATCATGAAATTGGGAGACGAGTCATTTGCTAACATTGAAGTCATACCATCGGGTAGCATTGGACTAGATGTTGCATTAGGGATAGGAGGGTATCCACGTGGTAGAGTTGTTGAAATATTTGGACCTGAATCGTCGGGAAAAACTACTTTAGCTATTCATGCCATAGCCGAAGCTCAAAAATTAGGAGGTATTGCTGCTTATATTGATGCCGAACATGCTTTCGATAGAACTTATGCCGAAAAATTGGGAGTTGATTTGGACAATCTTTTTATATCACAACCCGATCATGGCGAACAAGCATTAGAAATTGCCGATCATTTGATACGAAGTGGTGCAATTGATATTATCGTTATTGACTCTGTAGCTGCCCTTACTCCAAAAGCGGAAATTGAAGGCGAAATGGGCGACTCTAAAATGGGATTGCAAGCTAGGCTTATGTCGCAAGCATTACGAAAACTAACTGCCAATATTAGTAAAACTAATACATGCTGTATTTTTATTAACCAATTACGCGATAAAATTGGTGTTATGTTTGGAAACCCCGAAACAACTACTGGTGGGAATGCACTGAAGTTTTACGCTTCCGTTAGGTTAGACATTCGAAAAATCAGCCAACTTAAAGAAGGCGAAGATGCTACAGGCAATCGAGTAAAAGTCAAAGTTGTAAAAAATAAAATGGCTCCTCCGTTCAAGAAAGCCGAATTCGATATAGTCTTTGGTGAAGGAATTTCTCGAATAGGTGAAATTATTGATTTAGGAGTTGAGTTTAATATTATTAAGAAAAGTGGCTCATGGTTTTCATACAATGATATTAAATTAGGGCAAGGTAGGGATGCAGTGAAGCAATTACTTACCGATAATGCCGAATTGATGAACGAGATTGCTCAAAAGATAAAAGAAATATTAAAATAAATTGCTGATTTTGAAGGGATATGTATAGATTGATGCAGGTTTGTTTTTCGAGTATTTTATTTTTGTTTATTTTTTCTTGCAATCAGCAGCAAAGTGTAAATATAACTCATAAAGACACCACAGGTATCTTTGAGATAAGCGAAAAAATACGCGAAAATCCGTTCAATGCTTCCTTATTTGCACAACGAGCAGCATTATTTTGGCAATACAATAAACCCGATAGTGCAATTAATGACTTAGTTATTGCCATAAAACTTGATTCGCTCAACGAAAAGTATCACATTCAGCTATCGGATTATTATATAAAAATTTCTAAATCCGATCAGGCAATAAAGGTATTAGAAAACTATTTGCTTCGTCGCCCACAATCTCCTACAGTATTAACTAAAATAGCCAAATATTATTCATACTTAAAAGATTACAAAAAAGCAAAGGAATATCTCGATAAAGCGTTTCTTTTAGACCCGCAATATGCTGAAGCTCACTTTGTTAAAGGAATGATACTTTATGAAACCAAGCAACTTAAACAAGCGAGAGATGCGTTTTTATCGGTTATTCAATACAATCCCGACGAATCGGAAGCATATATGATGTTAGGACTCATTCATTTAGAATGGAAAGATTCTTTAGCTATTCAATATTTTCAGACTGCTGCACGATTAAAAGAGAAAGATCCTTGGCCATATTACAATATGGGATATTTTTATCAAGAAACAGGACAATATGCAAAAGCATTTGATGTGTATAATTATATTCTTCGAAAAATTGATCGTAGATATGCCGATGCTTATTTTAATCAAGGTTACATAAACATGGTGTATTTAAAAAATTACGAACGAGCCATGACGTATTACGATTCGGTTTTGATGTTACAACCTGAGCGGGTTGAAGCAATTTGTAATAAAGCATACTGCTACGAAATGTTGAACGATTTAATATCTGCCCGAAGCTTGTATATTAAAGCAAAAGCTATTGTACCAAATTATGAAATTGCCATTGAAGGATTAAATAGAATAGATAAAAAATTAAAATAAGTGTTTTATGCAAAGTAAAATTTATTTGTATTTTATTATTTCTTTTTTGGTGTTATTGGCTTGTAAAGAAAATAAAGTTATTCAAACAAGCAAAGTTAAAAAAAGTACCTTTGATTCATTAGCTAATCAAGTAATTCATGAAAAACGCTTTACTCCCGAATTGTTGTGGAAGTTTGGTCGAATAGGAGAGTTTGATCTTTCGCCCGATGGTAAAAGTATCGTATATCAGGTAACGCGTTATTCTATTGCGGCCAATAAAGGCTACACCGACTTGTTTTTATTAAATATCGGAAGCAAAGATCCTATTCATCTTACAACGTTTGAAGGTAGCGAATACAATCCTCGTTGGCATCCCGATGGAACTAAAATTGGTTTTATTGCCACAGAATCGGGCGAACCGCAAATATGGGAAATTAGTCGCGATGGTAAGCATATAAAACAAATTTCGAATATTTCCGGAGGCATTAACAGTTTTGAGTATTCTCCAAAAGGAAATAAAATTCTTTATACAAAAGACGTACAAGTAAAACCAACTTTGAAAGAAATATACCCCGATTTACCTAAAGCAAATGTTTATATGGCTGAAGATTTAATGTATCGTCATTGGGATCACTGGGAAGATGGAGCTTATAGCCACATTTTCGTTGCCGATAGATTGGGTGACAGCATTACTAATTCAATTGATATCATGCAAAATGAACCTTATGATAGTCCATTGTCGCCTTACTTTGAATCGAATGAAATAACATGGAGTAACGATGGAAAGTATATTGCTTATACCTGCAAAAAACTTTATGGCAAAGAATATGCAATATCAACTAATAGTGATATTTATTTATATGATATTGATTCAAAAAGTACTATAAATTTAAGCGAAGGAATGCCCGGATATGATAAATACCCTGTATTTTCAAATAATAATAAATTTTTGGTTTGGATGACAATGAAAACACCCGGTTATGAGTCGGATAAAATGAACTTAGTAATTTATAATTTCGAAACAAAGGAAAAGAAGATTTTAACCGAATATTTCGACCAGAATGCTTTTGATTATGTTTGGAGCAGCGACGATTCGTATTTATACTTTATTTCAGAAATTCGAGGAACAAAGCAGATTTATAGTATTAACATCAAGGAGTTGATTAATGCTAATGTTCAAGATAAAGAAAAGTTTATTGCTTCAATACGGCAATTAACTGATGGCATGCACGATTTCACAAGTATTAAACTCAAACAGCAAACTATGATTGCAAGTAAAATGTCGATGTTAATGGCTACAGAAATATATAAGGTTGATATAACAAGCGGCCAAGATGAACAGCTTACATTTACTAATAAAACAATATACGATAATGTCTCATCGGCTAGTATACGAAAGCGTTGGGTAAAAACTATTGACGGAAAACAAATGTTGGTATGGCATATATTGCCACCAAACTTTGATTCTACTCGTAAATACCCGGCTATTTTGTATTGTCAGGGAGGACCGCAAAGTATGGTTAGTCAGTTTTTTAGCTATCGATGGAATTTTCAGATTATGGCTGCTAACGATTATATTGTTATAGCTCCTAATAGAAGAGGGCTACCGGGTTTTGGTCAGGAGTGGAATGCCCAAATTTCGGGCGATTATGGTGGACTTAATATGAAAGATTATTTATCGGCAGTGGACGATGCCAAAACATTACCGTATATTGATGCTCAAAATATTGGTTGTGTCGGTGCTAGTTATGGAGGATTTTCGGCATTTTGGTTGGCAGGAAATCATCAAAAACGATTTAAGGCTTTCATTGCTCATTGTGGTATGTTTAATCTCGAAAGCCAATATGCCTCCACCGAAGAAGTATTTTTTACAAACCACGATTTAGGAGGACCATTCTGGGATAAAACTAATGCTATTGCTCAAAGATCTTATGCTAATAGCCCTCATAGGTTTGTACAAAATTGGGATACACCAATATTAATTATTACAGGAGAAAAAGATTTTAGAATTCCTTATACCGAAAGCATACAAGCGTTTAATTGTGCTCAATTACTGGGTGTTCCTAGTAAATTATTGGTTTTCCCCGATGAAACACATTTTGTGTTAAAGCCTCAAAATAGCATACTTTGGCAACGCGAATTTTTTGCATGGCTCGATCGTTGGCTAAAACCTAAGACTTTGTAGGTATATTTCGAAAATACGATGAACCCGTGTTTATAAATTCAATCTTTGCGATTGAATTTCGCAATGAAAAATAAATTATTTGATTTGTATAATGATTTTTTTTTTGCATTACTGTTAAAAGTAGTGCGACGGAAATTCATCGATAGCAATCTTTATATCATTGAGTAATTATCAAAACCATGCTCTTACTTCAATATTTCCTGTATGAATTGTTTTGGCTAGTTGAGATGCTCGAGCCTGATAAGAAATAACCATTTGTACTGTTGATGACAAATTTCTTTGTACTTGTAGGGTATAAATTTGATTCCATCCGGGTTGCAGAGCTTCGAGCATTTCGTACGCTACGGATGTCGCTGTATGGCCTCTAAAGTTATTGCGAATAAGTTCAGCTTTAGCAACAATGTAATTATCAGATTTTATGCTCTTACGCATTTCTAAAGAAAAATTATAAGCCATTAATTGTTCTGTGTTTAGCTTATTTATTTTTGATGTTAATTTTCCTGTCAATGTCCATCGTGTTTCATTATTTGGTTGATAACTTGTATTGCTTTCTATTTGTTGAGTGTAAATTTTATAGTTTTTTTGAGTGAAAAATTCAGAATGAAAACGCCTTGTACTATACATAGGTACAATTTGTAAACTATACCACTCGTTGATATTCCATCGAAAAACCAGAGAATGTTGCTCATTCCATCGCTTGTCGGTACCTTGAATAAGTAATTGTGTATTTTGCTGATGCAAAAAAAGATATTGCATGCCTATTGACGATGAGTTTTTTAAAATATTGAATGAATTTCGCAGTAATGTGTTGATAAGCAGCAAATTGCTATCGTTAGGAGCAAAAGGCAAAAACTGGTAAATAATGTTTTTTGAAAACGTTTTTACTTCGTGTAAAAACGAAGTATGATTTGAAAAATTTGTAAGAAACTTTCGAATACCGGAATTATTGTACCAACATGCTTCTGGATTTAAGCTAATGGTTTGAGATAATTTGCTGTAGTATGCTTTAATATATTCTAATGTGCTCGATGTTATGCGTATAAATGTAGCTTGATCGGCATATTGTGCAATTTCAAACTCGTTCAATTCTTTTATTCCATTTTTATTATAATCAATCCATGTGTATGTGCCTTGTCCAGCTGGAACTTCTACATACATAAATTGTCGCTTGGGCTCCATAGAAGCATTGTTTTCGTGTACAGTATTAAGTGTAATGGCATTTTTTGCTAGTTTAACCAATAATTCGTTTCGGCTAACTATATTCTCACTGCTTTTGATGGAATCTCTATATCCTTTAAGTTTTCTATATGTTATTATTGAAGAAATTGATAGCTTTTTAGTTTTACTGGTGTTAATTTCTATTGCGGCCTCATTAGTTGAAAATGTTTTATGTAGCTTATTGTGTAAAGGCAAAAAATCGTCTCTTATCCCATATCTTATATTCCAAAAGAACTTGCTACTGTCGGGAGAACTTAAATATGCGTCCCATCTAAAATAGCTAAAACTGTTGTAAAGCAAACTGTCGTTGTTGATTAATCTCCAGTGATTTTCTTCTAATTGTGTTTTAACACCTGTTTTAAACAATGCTAAACTTTTTTCATTTGTACTATAGTGTCTTAGAAATGTTGTTTTTATTTGATTTTGTTGTGTTTGTAAAAAGCTTCCATGATGTAAAAAATTCCATGTGTTGGGTTTAATGTGAGCTTGTGCAAATATTTTTCTGCCTTTATAATATCGTTCGAAAGATAACCAATCGGCACCTACTGATGATAAAACTGCTTCTTTTCTTTTAAAATTTAAAACTATACCAGTCATTATTTCGTTGTTTGAATTGTAAAGATTATTATTCCAGTCTCTACTGAATTCAACGTGTTTAATGTTTTCGGGAGAGTTATAGGTAGATGAAATATGTTGTAAATAGGTTTCATAATTTAGTTGGTATTTGGAAGTATCTTTGTTTAATTGATGTTTTAAGGCAGTTCGAAGTGCAATACCTTTGTTTAAATGCTGGTCAAACTTTGAAAATGTATTTTTATCGTAGTCGGAAATGGAAAAATCAATAGTTGTGCTAACTTTTCGATGAATGCGATAATTTAGCGAAGTTGCCATAATGGTATGTTTCATGGGTGGAATAAGCTTTTTTATAGGTTCAAATTCTCCTTGTGGAATACCATTTACAGGTGCAACCCATCGAAAAACACGTCCATTGGCAGTTGATGCAACTTGTATGTAATTGCCTTTGTTTTTGCCTACATATGCAAATCCTGCACGATAACGAGCAGTAGTGTCTGTAGAATATACCAAAACGCTATCGTAAGTAACTCCATTTACGATAGTATCAATCAAGCGGTAATATATTTGATTTTCATTCCGAATGCTATCGAGTGTTATAAATGGAACAACAGCCTTGCTTTCATCAATTCCCGATAAACGTAAAATTTCTTTTTCTTTGTCTGTTAAACTTTGTTGTAGGGTTTGATTTTTTGCATCAAATTCATGATATAGCTGAAGTTTAAAATTTACTTTTTCTTCTTCGATATTAAGTTGGTTAAAAGTCATAAAACGTGCATAATTTCTGTCGCTATATTCAAATTCGGCAACAATACGGGTATCTTTGGTTATGACATTTTTTGCTGTAAAAGTAAGTTCGGCAGTATTATAGTCAATGATATAGTCGTTATTTTCGCCACGCAGCAATAATTTTCCATCAATATAGATACGCTCAGTGCCAGCAAGAACTACGATAAATGGCTCTTGATTAGCCCCAACTAATTTATATGGTCCTTGAATACCTTCGCGACCATTAAAAGTCATGCGATGGTATTTACCTTTACTTACCGACTGACTAGTTCGGAAAAGTATCGCATTTGAATTATTTTTTTTTCGATATTCATACTGTAATCCTTGTAATTTTCGATTTATTCGTAAAAAACGATGTTCATTTGCATGCAATTCATAATCGCCAATAGTAAAACTATTATTTGGATTGAAAATTTGAATGTATATTTTATCAAACTCTTGGATTTGTTGTGTATTACCACTGGGTTGAAAAGGAACTTGGTTGTCGGTTAGTGCTGCAACAATTTCGTAATCGTCGCTAATTTTTCCCGAAAGTTGTAAATTTAATGTTGACGATACCGACATATTTTGATTATTTCCAATACGAATGCCGCGAGTAATGCTACCACGTTTTTGAAGCTCATTATCGAAATAAGAAAAATTATTTTCGTTCGAATAACTCAAAGAATTATTAAGGTTGCTTATGGATGTTGAGTCTTTAATAATTAAAGAAGCAGGTTTATGATAGTATTTTGTTGGTAAAATCTTATTTAACGGAACATATTGAATGATTAGAGTATCATTATAAATTTTTTTTAAAATTACTGTCGAACGAGTGTAATTGACAAAAAATAAGGAATCGTGAATGATTTCATTTTTCGTATTTCGAATGCTAAACCATAATGGGCTTATAGCAACGCTATCTATTGTAATAAAGGTGTCGGTCTGAAATACTTTTTTTTCTGTGGGAATAATTAAATTTTGGGCAAAGAGACTTTTCGATAAAAATATTACAAATATGAGAAATCGTATTTTACTCAATTATTTTTTCTCAAAATTACTAAGCTTCGTTAATAAACGAAAGAGATAAGAAAATATTATTTAATATAAGATTATATGCTATTTGTAATCGAAAAGATATGTTTTATAAAGTAAAATGAAACCATTGATAAATCAGTGAAAAAATACACTATTTTTACAAAAAATATACTATGAAAAGAATTTTAATTTTAGGTGCTGGCATGGTAGGAAGAGCCATTGCCTTCGATTTAAGTAAAAGATATGAAGTAACCTCGGCCGATATTTCTGATGAAGCGTTGAATAAAGTATCAAAAATGTATCATGTGCAAACAATAAAATTTGATATAAGAAATAAAGAACAGCTCTCTAATCTGATAATGCAGTATGATTTTATTGTTTCGGCTGTACCTGGATTTTTGGGTTACGAAACTCTTAAAACTATAATTGAATGCAAGAAGGATTTTGTAGATATATCGTTTTTGCCCGAAGATGCTCTAACATTGCACGAAATAGCAAAGCAAAATAATGTTTGCGGTATAGTAGATATGGGGATCGCTCCGGGTGTTCCTAATTTGGTTGCCGGTTATTATTATAATCGCATGAATATTAATTTATTTGAATATATGGTAGGTGGTTTGCCCAAAAAACGGGTGTATCCATTTCAATATAAAGCGCCATTTTCGCCTGTAGATGTGTTGGAAGAATATACTCGTCCTGCCAGACATAAAATTAATGGAGAAATGGTTGTATTACCAGCAATGAGCGATGCTGAATATGTTACTTTCGATAAAGTTGGCACTTTAGAAGCATTTAATACCGATGGTTTACGTTCGCTTTTGTACACATTGCCCAATATTCCCACTATGAGGGAAAAAACGCTCCGCTATCCCGGTCATATTGATTTAATAAAAGCATTGCAGTCATCAGGATTTTTATCCCATCAACCAATCACTATCAACAATCAAACAGTAGTACCATTTGATGTTACTGCACGTATTTTATTTGATAATTGGAAACTAAATGACACTGAACCCGAATTTACTATTATGAAAATTACTCTCAAAAACAATGAGCAATCTGTAGTAATTGATGTCTATGATGAATATGATGAGCAAACTCAATTATCTTCTATGGCACGTACTACTGGTTTTACAGCTACGGCTGGCGTAGATCTGATAATTAATGGCTACTTCCGCAAAAGCGGCATTTATCCACCCGAATTAGTTGCTCAACAAGACACATGCTACGATTATGTGATTGAACATTTAAAAAATAGAGGGATACATATAAACGTTAGTGAAAGCCTAATCACAGGAAAGCTTTAACATCGTTGACAGTTATTTGATTATCACTTAAAATAACAAGGCGTTCGACAATATTATGCAACTCACGAATGTTTCCTTTAAATTCGTGTTGTTGTATCAGTTTTACAGCATCGGATTCAATTTTCTTTACAGGCATCCCGTATTCAGTACAAATTTTTTGTATAAAATAATGGATAAGTTCAGGAATATCTTCTTTACGTTCATTGAGTGATGGAACATGTAGAACAATTACACTAAGCCGATGATATAAATCTTCGCGAAAATGATGTTTTTCAATTTCACTTCGTAAATCTTTGTTTGTAGCTGCAATAACCCGTACATTAACAGTAATGTCTTTTTCTCCTCCAACGCGGGTTATTTTGTTTTCTTGCAATGCTCGTAAAACTTTTGCTTGAGCGGCTAAACTCATGTCTCCAATTTCGTCTAGGAAAAGTGTACCACCATTTGCTAATTCAAATTTGCCGATTCGTTGTTTAATTGCAGAAGTAAATGCTCCTTTTTCATGACCAAACAGTTCGCTTTCGATAAGTTCTGTTGGAATGGCGGCACAATTTACTTCAACAAACGGACCTGCCGATCGTTTGCTTTTTTCATGAATCAGATGAGCCACAAGTTCTTTTCCTGTGCCATTTTCGCCGGTGATGAGCACGCGGGCATCGGTAGGAGCAATTTTTTCTATCATGTCGCGAACTTTTTGTATGGCTGTTGAATTGCCAATCATTTCATATTTTGAATATATCTTTTTGCGAAGATTTTTTGTTTCAATAACTAACTTATTTTTATCTAATGCGTTTCGTATTGTAACTAAAATTCTGTTTAAATCAAGCGGTTTTTGAAGAAAATCGAAGGCTCCTTTTTTTATAGCTTCAACCGCTGTATCAATATCTCCATGACCGGTAATCATTATGACAGGTATTGAAGCATTGTGTTCAATAATTTTTGTTAAAACCTCCATTCCGTCCATTTGAGGCATCTTTATATCGCACAGCACAACATCAATGTTTTTTTCTTGCACTATTTGCAAGCCTTGAGGACCATTTTCGGCAATTTCTACCTGATATTCTTCATGTTCGAGAATATCTTTTAAAGTATTTCGAATACTTTTTTCGTCGTCAATTACAAGAATGGTAGCCATTTTTTATACAAATTTAGTTAAACTTCAATTATTACGTTTTTTTCTAGTTCTTCGAGAATTTTTATTGCTTGATCTATGGAATATATTTTTTCGAATTGTAAAAAAAGTCGTTGATTTACCTCTTTTAGTGCAATAGCTTTTTTACTAATTTGTAAGTAATGAAGAATATTTTTAAAAAGTTTACTATCGTAGTAGGCAGATTGTTTATTTGATGTAAAATAGCATGTTAATTTATTGGCTTTTAACGTGATTTTTTCAAAACCAATACGTTGTCCCATCCACCGTATTTTAAGGACATCGAAAAGTCCTAAAACTTCTGAAGGTAATTGTCCAAAGCGGTCTATTAATGATTGTTGAAAAACAGATATTTGTTCTTCATTTTCTATTAAATCGAGCTCTTTATATAATCTGATACGTTCGGCAATATTTTCGACGTAGTATTCGGGAATATATAGTTGTAAATCGCTTTCAAAAGTGCAATCCATCAATGATAGTTTGTTTTGTGTATGAGAATTGTATTCAGTAACTTGCTGCTCAGCTTTAATTTCTTCAATGGCTTCTTGTAAAATTTTTTGATAAGTTTCGAAACCCATTTCGGCAATAAAACCACTTTGTTCGGTTCCGAGCAAGTTTCCTGCTCCCCGAATATCAAGATCTTGCATAGCAATGTAAAATCCACTGCCAAGTTCGTTGTATTCTTCAATAGCTTTAAGTCGTTTACGGGCGTCGTTGGGAAGTGTATCAAGAGGCGGAGTGAGAATATAGCAAAAAGCTTTTCGATTTGTGCGTCCCACACGACCGCGTAATTGGTGTAAATCGCTCAAGCCAAACATGTGTCCGTTGTTGATGATAATGGTATTGGCATTAGGAATATCTATACCGTTTTCTATAATTGTAGTAGAAAGGAGTACATCGTAATTACCCTGCATAAATTCGAGAATAATTTGCTCTATTTCAGCAGGTTTCATCCGACCGTGTCCAATAGCAATACTAACATTTGGGCACAACTCATGAATAAGTCGTTTAATTTCGTAAATATTGTCAATTTTGTTATGAATAAAAAATACCTGACCACCGCGGCTAATTTCAAAGTCAATGGCATTTTTGATAATATCCTTATTAAATACATGAATTTCGGTAACAATGGGTTGTCGGTTGGGTGGGGGAGTTTGAATAATAGATAAATCTCGTGCGCCCATTAATGAAAATTGCAATGTTCGCGGAATGGGGGTAGCTGTTAATGTGAGTGTATCCACATTGGATTTTAATTTGCGTATTTGTTCTTTGGCAGCGACACCAAATTTTTGTTCTTCATCAATGATTAATAAACCTAAATCGTTAAATTCAAATTCTTTGCTTAGTAATTTATGCGTCCCAATGATGATATCTATTTCTCTTTTTTTTAATTTTTCGGCTATTTGCTTGCTTTCTTTTGCCGATTTTAATCGTGAAACGAATTCTACGGTACAGGGAAATTTATGTAATCGTTCTTTAAATGTTAAATAATGTTGCAATGCCAATATTGTTGTAGGAACAAGTACTGCAACTTGTTTATTATCGGCAACTGCTTTAAAAGCAGCTCTTATGGCAATTTCTGTTTTACCAAATCCAACATCGCCACAAATGAGCCTATCCATAGGATAAGGTTTTTCCATGTCGGATTTAACAGCCTTAGTTGCTTTTGCCTGATCGGGAGTATCTTCAAAGAAAAACGAAGCTTCTAGTTCTTCTTGTAAGTAAGTGTCGGGCGAAAATGCAAAACCTTGAGCATGCATGCGCTCGGAGTAAAGCTTTATTAAATCTCGCGCAATATCTTTTACTTTATCTTTAGCTTGTTGTTTTAACTTTTGCCATGCACCAGAACCTAATTTGCTTAACCGCGGAGGCACACCATCGCTACCTTTGTATCGGGATATTTTGTGCAAATTGTGCACTGACATATATACACAAGCATTGTCTTTAAATACTATTTTAATTTGCTCTTGCCATTTGCCGTTTATTTCTATTTTTTCCAGACCTGCAAAAATGCCAATTCCATGGTCGATGTGTACTACATAATCGCCTGGTTTTAAACTTGCAAACTCTTGCTGAAGAATATGATCACTATGTAAAAAACGGTCTTTTACTTTATGTCGGTAAAAACGATTGAATATTTGATGTTCGGTATAACATGCTATGCGTAAATCATGGTCTATAAAACCTGAGCTTAAAGCATATGGAACAAATGTAGTATATGTATCAATTGACAATGATACAAAAATATCATGCAATCGTTCTTTCTGAACTTCTTGTTCTACAAGTAAATAAATTTGATATTGCTGATTACTTTTTTGAATAATATCATCTTTAAGTAAATCGAAGTTTTTATTAAAAGCAGGCTGGGGCTGTATGTTGAAAGAAAAAACATTATTTCGGGGTAAAACTGCATGCCCACATTCTATCCACAAACATTTACTGAATATATTTATAAGTTCATTAAAAGCGTAACAAGGAATGAAAAAATTATCATCTTCATTTTTTATGAAACGATCAGTAGTAAAATGCTTTATTTGCTGTTCAAAAAGAACTGTATCGTACGAAAAAATAACAGGTTTTTGTTCGTAGTAGTCAATAATAGAGTTTTCTAAATGTTCGGTATAATTATGTGTGTAATCAGGAGTTATTTGTATTTCTTCTAATATTTGCAGACTTTGTTGCGTATCAATATGAAATGTTCGAAGCGAATTTACTTTATCATTATCGAATTCTATGCGATATGGATATTCCGACGAAAATGAAAACAAATCAACAATAGCACCTCGTACGGCATATTGACCGGGTTTAAAAACAAAATCAACTTCTTCAAATTGATAGGTTTGCAATATTTCGATTAAAAAATCTAAGTCAATTTGTTCATGTTTAATAATTTGTAAATGACTGTTTTGAAACGCTGATTTGCAAATAACTTTTTCGCTTATAGCTTCGGGATATGTAACTAAAATATGCGAATTATTTTGTTTTTGAACTTTTTGCAGAGTTTCATTTCGCAATATAGCTTGTGTGCTATCAAAATGCTGATTTTTTAGCTTTCTTTTAAATGTAGATGGAAAGAAAAAAATATTGTTTTCATTGCCCATAATATTGATAAAATCGGTATAGGCATATAAAGCCGATTCCTTATCGGGCATAACTACAATAATGTGGTTGTTTATGTGTTGAAAGATATTTGATATAAAGCATGCAAAAGAAGAACCTGAAAGGTTTTTTAATAATACATTTTCAGTTTCATTATTCTGAAAGGCTTGGATAATTTGCTGAAAATATTTATGCTTTAAATAAATAGCATGTATCATGCTGCAAATATAAGGAGCTTTATGTAGATATTATGATGTATGAATGTGAAAAAAAAGTGCCCAGGACAAGACTCGAACTTGCACACCGTAACCGGCGCCAGCCCCTCAAGCTGGTGTGTCTACCAATTCCACCACCTGGGCATTTTCGAATGCAAAATTAATAAAAAAACTTTTATGAAATGAAAAAATATGTTCATTAAAATTAACTTTTTTCCATTAGTTTTGCATCAAAAATAATGTTATGCGCAAGTTAAGTTTATTTATTATTGCATGGCTTTTTGTATTTCAAGTATTTGCCGACGAAGGCATGTGGTTGCTTACTATTTTGGGTAAGAAATATAGCGATTTACAAAAAGCAGGTCTTAAACTTTCGGCAGAAGATATTTACAACGTTAATCGCTCTTCGCTTAAAGATGCCATAGTGCAATTTGGCAATGGATGTACCGGCGAGATCATTTCGAAACAAGGACTTTTACTTACAAATCACCACTGCGGATATGGACAAATTCAATATCATAGCACTGTAGAAAATGATTATCTAACCAATGGATTTTGGGCTAAATCGTATGAACAAGAATTACCTAACCCCGATTTGTTTGTGAGCTTTCTTGTTAGAATAGAAGATGTAACAAGCAAAGTTTTATCAGAAGTAACACCTGCAATGTCTGAAAAAGAACGTCAGGAAAAAATTCAGAAAGCAGCACAAGAAATTGTAAAAGAAGCAAAAAAAGATAATCATTACCAGGCAATAGTTCGCGACTTTTTTGGTGGTAATCAATATTTACTAATGATTTACGAAGTTTTTAACGACGTTCGTT
This sequence comes from Bacteroidales bacterium, assembly GCA_026417155.1. GTDB lineage: Bacteria > Bacteroidota > Bacteroidia > Bacteroidales > GWA2-32-17 > Ch61. The sequence goes on from JAOADU010000056.1 coordinate 96,825, forward strand.
TGGTAGGAACTCCGCCATCGTCTATTGGAAAGTTTGGTGGCGACACCGACAACTGGATGTGGCCTCGACATACTGGCGACTTTTGTTTGTTCAGAGTTTATGCCGATAAAAATAATAAACCTGCTCGATATTCTAAAGACAATGTGCCGTTTACTCCCAAACATTCATTGCCCATAAGTTTGGCAGGTGTAAGGCAAGGCGATTTTGTGATGATTATGGGATTTCCCGGACGTACGCAGCGATACATGACTTCATGGGGCGTACAAGAAGCCATTGATCGCATTAATCCTTCGATTGTAAAAATTCGCGAAAAAAAGTTGGCTATTTACAAAGAAGAAATGAATAAAGATCCTAAAGTTCGAATTCAATATGCATCGAAATATGCTCGTACGTCGAATTACTGGAAGTATTTTATAGGACAAACGAAAGGATTAAAAAGATTGCGAGTGATTGATACCAAACGTAAACAAGAAACAGAATTTGCTCAATGGGTAATGCAATCGAAAGAACGACAAGATAAATACGGACAAGTTTTAAAAATGTATGAAGAAGCATATCAGGAATTGAAAGATTATAATTTATTTAAAACATATGCCAGTGAAGCAGGAAACAGAGGAGTAGATATTCTTGCTTTTGCATCACGTTTTCAAAGCCTACATAAGGCACTTGAATCTGATACTACGTCTGTCGAAACTAAAAAACGTATTATTGATCGTTTAAAACAAGAAACAGATAACTATTACAAAGATTTTCATCGCATTACCGACCAAAAAGTATTAGCCGCCCTAATAGAAATGTTTGCTAATGATATTTCACCCGCATTTTTACCTTCAGCAATTTCAAAAATAAAAAAAGACTATAAAGGAAAATTTGACAAGTTTTCTAAAGATGCCTTTGATGTAAGTATTTTCCGCAGCAAAGACGATGTTATGGCTTATTTAACCAATCCTACTTATAATAAATTAGATAAAGATCCTATTTTTGCTTTATCTTACTCAATTAGTGGTGCTGTAAAACGCTTCGATGCTGAATTTGAAAAATACAGAGAAATGTTGCAAAAAGCCGAACGTCTTTATATTGCTGGGTTAATGGAAATGTTTCCTAATAAAATATTTTATCCCGATGCTAACTCTACCATGCGTTTAACTTATGGTCATGTATTACCTTATCAACCTGCCGATGGTATCTTTTACGATTACTATACAACGCTCGATGGAATTATAGAAAAGGAAGATTCGACAAATTCTGAATTTATTGTGCCAAAAAAATTAAAAGAACTTTGGAAAAATAAAGATTACGGTTCTTATGCCGAAAATGGTGTAATTAGAACATGTTTTTTAAGCAATACTGACATCACAGGCGGTAATTCGGGAAGTCCGGTGATAAATGCTAAAGGAGAGCTTGTAGGTTTGGCTTTCGATGGTAATTGGGAAGCCATGAGTGGTGATATTGCCTTCGAACCTGCTTTACAACGGACTATTTCTGTCGATATTCGTTATGTGTTATTTATTATTGACAAATTTGCAGGAGCACAAAATTTAATTCAAGAATTGCAAATAATTCGAAATTAACAAAATTATAAATGACCTTTTAAAAGAACGTGTATTATGTCGTTTTTTTATAAAGGTTATACAAGCGTAAATCAGCATTTTATTGTAAATGGCCCGCAATGTTATTGCGGTTGTAGAGATTGGTTTCGGCGTTCGCACGAAGAATGGGTATGTTCACAATGTCAAAATGTTCAAAAGGTTTCGGTAAAAGGGTATATTACTGATGGTCCATTGTGCAAATGTGGATACAGAGATTGGTTTGTAGGAAAGGAAATAGTTCGTTGTACTAATTGCAGCGATAAAATTTTTATTAAATATGCTTCGTTTATCGTAGATGGACCTATATGTAAATGCAATAATAGAGATTGGTTCGAGTCGGAAACGACTTACAAATGCTCAAATTGTAAAAACATTATTATTAAATTTCCTACATAGTTAGCGATAAGCCAAATAATACCTGTAATCTTTGCACAGGATAATAATTCCAGTACATGTATTTTTTATTGAGCAAATTATTAAACTTGATGAATGCACCAAAAAGTTTAGAATAATGATAATCGAGTGAAAAATTTACATCCACAAATGGCTTTAACTGAATAGGATGAAGCGGATCAATGTGATTGAATGCGTAACGTTCGCCAACTACAAATAGACTTAATTGAGGTATAAATTTGTCGCTAAGATTATAACGTGCTGTTAGCGAAGTTTCCCACAAGGGTTTGTGGTATGGCTGTAACAGATTAACGAGTGTATATTTAAAATAATTGCCGTTTAAAAATATATTGAGCTTTTCTTTGTTTTTATATGCAAGTTCGCCTGTAAAACATACTTCCTGAGTTTCTTTTCCGGGAACTCCATCATATTTTAGAATAAACGTATGTTGAGGATTTATGGTATCATTTATGTAAAAAGGTAAGTAATCGTATAAACTATAAGAAACTTTAAATAAATAAGAAATATTTCGGCTAAAATTGCCTTTGAAACCAGCAAAAATATTCATTAATTGGTTTGTATTTTTTAAAGGTGAACCGGGTTTAATATAAGGATTTTCAAGAATGGCTGTTTGCAATGTATTCATAATCATTTTTCCGTCAAACCCAGCAAAAGGAATAAGAAAGTTTTCTATTACGTTGTATTGAATGTTGGCTCTGGGGTAAAAATGATAAAAAGTGCTATCGGTATAAGCATCTACTTCCATAGCTAAGCCGGCATTTATACGCCAGTCGTCGCCAAAGAATCGAACCCACGGAAAAACTGTTACAATGGCTTTGTTATTAGTGTCGAGTTTTGTATTGATGTTATTCCAGTTTATTTTCACATCGGCTCCTACAAATTGCTTACCGTACAGCATATTTCCACTGATGGTAGTAATTATATTGTGCTGAAAATTTGAAAATTTATCTTCAAGATAATTATATTGCAATTCGGCTTGATGATTAATTTTCGATGAATCTAAATGAGTTGTTCTATACCCCAATTTTGTTCCAAACGATACGTATCGTTGACGTGTAGAATCGGCAGTATCATCAAAAGTTGTATCGGCAACATTATACCCGTACAAATGAAACACATTGCGATTGAAGTAAGCATTTCCATAAAATGTAGCTTTACTAATGAACTTCTTTCCATAAATTTCAACTTGATTTTGACTTAGAAAAGCAGGAGAACGATAATCGTTAGCTAGTTTAATTTTTCCTCGCGAAGAATAATGATTAGCCCAAATACCGGCTGTAAAGTCGCGATTTCGCGTTGTATTCCAAGATACTTGTCCGATAAGTGTATTGTAAATACCATAACCAAATTTGACGTTTCCTTGATATAATTTATTGATTGACTCGGCTGTCATCTTTGCTGGTTGAATAGGAGTAACTTGATAATAAACCGGAAAAAGTTTTGGAAAAAGCTTATAATCAAATTTTGACAATATTTTATTCGTATCAACTATATTGGGCATGATATTTATTTTAAAAGCATCGGCAATAGTAGGTTCGTAAGGCTTTACAACCGAAACTTCTTGATGTAGATTACTTTGTGCAATTAATACACTTGCCGTGTTACACAAAATAAACCATAGAAAAAATCTTTTTATCATAGTTTTATTCATTTTCATTGTTCAACATATTTTGATTGTCGGGTTGTGGTGGTAACAGTGCAGCTTTTTCGCGTTCTAATATTGCATTTAATTTATTGCGTGCTTCGTTTTTAATTTCATCATCGTTGTTTTTGTAATTATCTATAATACTTTGTAATGTTGCTTTTGCCTGAAAATTATCATTTTTTTGGATGTATATGTCGGCAAGTAATAAAAATGCTTTAGCCAACCAATATTGATGTGGCGTGTTTTTCTTTACAAAGTCAAATACTTCTTTTTCGGCGGCATCTAATTTGTTTTGTTTGAAGTATATATCTATTATTAAGTATTTTGCTTCGGCCTCTTCGCGACTACGAGCGTTTTTTGCAATTAAAATAAATTCATCGAGAGCTAAATCGAATTTGTTTTGCATATAAGCCGATTTTCCAATAACAAAATGTGCTTCGCGATATAATTCGTCAGATATTTTGCCATCTTTTAATATATCAATAGCCCAACGATTGGCTTCGTCGTATTTTCCTAGTTGAAAATTGCTACGCATGAGCCCTGTTTTAGCAGCAAATGAGTTTTGTGGGTATTGTGCAATATCGAGAAGTCGGGAAAAGGTGGCAATAGCTTCAGAATAGCGTTGTTTTTGATATTGATAATTACCAACTTTTAATAATGCTGGTTCGGTAAACATGTTTTGGTTGAAATTGGCTACTCGCAAGTAATATTCGTAAGCTTCGTCGTAACGTTTGTCTTTAAATAGACATTCGCCCATGTAATAGTTTGCGTTTTCTTTATATAATCCATTAGGGTATTTGTTAATATATTCCGATAGCAATGGAGAAGCTTTCATACAGTCGCCTGTCATATAAACACGTTCGGCAACAGTATATGTTAAAGAATCTTTTTCGCGAATGCTAACCGATATACCGCTACCTTTTTCATTTACATAGGTGTAATATGTATTGATGTCGTTCATATCGAGATAAACATTCTTTAAACCTACAAAAGCATCTTTATATTCCTGAGTGTTTGGATAATTTTCTATTACGGTCTTGTACATGGCAATAGCTTCTTGATTTTTGTCTATATTGAAATACGTAAGACCTAATTGTAAATATGCACGCCGCACTAATTCGCTTTTGGGATAGTCGGTAATAAGCTTGTTGTATGCATTGATGGCCATTTGATGTTCTTCAAGTGCCAGATAACCATTGCCAAGTTCTAATAAAGCATCGTCAACAAAAGTTGACCGAGGATATTTATCGAGTAATTCATTGAGTGTAATTATTTCTTCATTGAATCGTTTTAATAGTCCTAAACAGATAGCTTTTTGGTACATTGCATAATCGGGTGCAGCTTTTTTCGTTTCGATAGATTTAGAGTAAAAGTCGATAGCATCTTCGTATTTTCTTAATACAAAAAAACAATCGCCAATACGAGTGTATGAATCGTAAATTTGAGCACGTTCTTTATTATTTTCATTTTCAATATATTTTCTAAACCAAATTTGAGCATTGGCATAATCTTTTTGTTTCATGTAGCAATATGCAATATTATAGTGTGCCATAGCAAAAACATCCGATTCGTATGAACCAGGAGTAATCAAAAACTTTTGAAATAATTTCATTGCTGTTTCATAATCCTTCAATCTATAGAATGCTTCGCCCTTCCAGTATAGGGATTGTGCTGCATAAAGTTTGTTATAACGAGCATTATTTAGCGATTTGTCAAAATGGATAATAGCTTGTTCAAAATCTTGATTATTAAAAAGCTCTAAACCACGAAAAAAACAAGCACGTTGATAGGCTTCTTCTGTTTCGGGTGTAATATTGCGGATGTTTTCTAAAGCTTCAATTGCTTCTTTGTAGTTTTTCGAAAACAGAAAAGCTTGACTTAGGTATTTGTATGCTTCGTCAATGCGGGGTGAGTTGGGGTACTGATTGATATATGCCTGGAATGATTGTACAGCTTCGTTAAATGGGCTATACGACAATTCGAAACTGAGCTTTGCAAATTGAAACAATGCTTCTTCCTGAATTTCTTTATCGTAATTCATTTTGCTAGCTTTTTCGAGTGCCATTCGAGCATTGTTTTTCAAACCATCGTACAGATAGCAGTCGGCTAGTAAATAAAGTGTTTGTTGCGAAAGCGTATCATCTAAAATGGGAATTTTTTCTAATAATTTAGCAGCTCGTTGCACCGAACCAGTTTTGTAGTAAGCATAACTAAGCTGATACATGTCGGCACGCGATAATGGCATGGCATTCGCGTAACGTTCTAAATATGGAATTGCTTCTGCGTAACGTTTTGTTCTGTAAAAAGATTCGCCAATAATACGAGCAATTTCAGGTGCACGACGCGTATTGGCCGAATCTAAAAAAGCAGGAGCGTATGCAATGACTTGATCATACTTTTCTTGTAAATAGAAAATTTGAGTAATATAATATGGTACGATATGAGCAAATAATTCATCTTTTGACAATTTTTGAAAACCATTTAATGCAGTTTCGTAATTTTTTTTCGTATATGCAATATGTGAATAAAAATATAAAGCAGGTGAATGATAGTTATTGGGAATATCTTTAATTTCGTAAAAACATTTTTCGGCTTTGTCGTATTCATTGTTTACAAAATAGCTGTAACCCAGCTTAAAATAGTATTCGTGTTGTTCTTCTTTCGATAAATAGTAAGGATTTACCATTTCGAACCAAGGAATAGCTTTTTTAAATTTTTTATCGCGATATTTATATAATCCCATTTTGTATTGAGCATATAAAACACGCGAGTTTTCGCGATGTTGGTTTAAATATTCTAATAAAAGAAGTTCAGCATCATTATGAAATAATTCTAAAGCAGATAAAGCCGTATAATAAGCGGCATCCGATAATAACAATTCTTTTGTATTGCCATTGGCCTGATACTGCTCAAAAAAGTATCGAGCAATACTGTATTTTTCTTCGTCGTAATAGTTTAATGCTTTAAAGAATAGCTGTTGATTGTCGGAATATATCTTGCTTTGTTGAGAAAATAATAAATATGAAGAAACACATAAACTTACGGTACAAATTAAGCTTTTAATATGGTTCATAAAAGTGATATAAGTTAATTAACTGGCTAAGTTAAATGTATTGACAATTTACCTAATTACGATGAAAAACTTTTAATTAACAATTCCATGTTGATTACTCTTTTTCGTTCCAATAAAATTTTTCTTGTAATTTTGAACAAAATTAATCCATGAGCGAATCTACTATAATTCATTACGAAAGTGTAATCGTTTATCAGCAAAACGATTTAATATTGCACGATATAAATTTTATCCTTCAAAAAGGAGAATTCGTATATTTGTTGGGTGAAGTAGGTAGTGGTAAATCTACTTTTTTTAAAACAATATATGCCGATTTGCCATTAGATGGTAAAAAAGCTGAAGTTTGCGGTTACAATTTATTAAAAATTAAAAATAAGCAAATTCCTTATTTACGCAGGAAAATAGGTGTAGTCTTTCAAGATTTTCAATTGCTATCGGATAGGAATGTATACGAAAATTTAAAGTTTGTACTTAAAGCTACAGGATGGAAGAGTGATAAAATAAATACCCGAATAGGCGAAGTTTTGGAAAGGGTGGGGATGACCGACAAAATCAAACGCATGCCTCATGAATTGTCGGGTGGTGAACAACAACGCATAGTCATTGCTCGTGCATTGCTCAACAATCCCGAACTCATTCTTGCTGACGAACCAACTGGCAATCTTGATCCTACAAATTCTGAAATGGTTGTAAAATTATTAGAAACCATAGCTGCCGAGGGAACTGCTGTAATTATGGCAACACATAATTATTCAATTGTAGAAAAATTCAAACATAAAATGTATTTGTGTGCCAATAAAAATATTCGGCTTATTGAGTAATATAAAAAATTTTACTTTTTTTTAAAAATATTTGTCGATAGTAATTATATATCAATTCACATATGTCTAAGATAGAGAGTAGGAAGTCTGAAATAAGCATATTTAAACAGTTGTGTTTTATTTTATCAATGCCAAGCCTTCTTTTGCCGAGGCATCGTCGGGTGAAAGCATAAGTACTTTCTGAAACAATATTTTTGCTTCTTTGTACTTACCCAATTTAAGATTTGTCCATGCATACATAAGCAACCCATCATACGAAAAGGGATAAAGATTTACTAACTTTTCAAAGTACGTATATGCTTTAGCAAAGTCGTTTCTTGCATAGTAAATGTTACCAACTCTGTATAATACATTGGTTTGATACGGATTGTTTTCCAATATTTTTAAATATTCTCGTAAAACAGCATCCCAATTTCCCATAGCAGAGGCGGGAAGTACGTAACCTAAGCGTGCTTCTTCACTTAAGGGTTGCAATTGCATAGCTTTATTGTAATAACTTGCCGATTCTGTGTAATTTCCCGTCAAATATGTTAACCAACCCAGTCGCAAATTAATTTCATACGATTTTTCATCGTAAACATCTTTCATAACTTTAATAGCTTGCGAATAATCGCCACTTTTTTCATAAGTGTAACTTGTCGCAAAGCTGTTTAATAATTTTTCGGTGTAATTTTGAGCAAATAAATAATTTACAGCCAAAAATGCCATTAACAGAGAAATTTTAATTTTCATAATCTATCCTCCTAAAGTTTATTTTTATATGTAAAATACAAAATAATTTCATTATTATAATCGTGCCATTCTATTTTTGTAATATGCTGATTTTGAATATGTATTTTCATTTTTGCACTTTGTTTACTTTTCAGAAAATATTTTTTAAACATATTGGCATTAATTACAGCAGAACCCTGATTGTCTGATGTTAATGTCATTTCGTACCATGCACGCATAATACGATGAAATGGTGCGAAATTATCTTGCCAAAATGTTTGATAAAATTCATATATAAGATGCAAGGGGAACTCTTGCTTAAATACTTGACCTGGTAAAAGTGCAAACTCTATATGAAAACACGAACAATAAAATAAGTATAAAGGATCTTTTTTCGACCCATGATATGATGTAAAGTAAAACATTAAATCATTTTTGTAAATATATGCTAATGAGCTGGTTGTCTTATTGTAGATGTAAGTATTATTAAAACTATCGGTTGCAATTTCCCATTGAAATACTTGTTGTTTTTCGTTTATTATTTGTATTATTTCTATGCTTTGCCCTGGTGTAAATTGAAAAGCTTGCATTAAATTGCTATGTAAAATAATGTTTTCAACTTGTTCGTTTTCAATAGGTACGGAATTACATACTAATTTCTTATGTTTGCCATTAATACTAACATAGCGTGATATAGGATATTCAATAGTTGGTGAACCTATTATGGGGTATGCCTGTATTTGAAAATGCAAATGGGGTTCGGGCGAACGACCACTATTACCAACATGGGCTAAAGGTTGTCCAAGTTTTACATAATCGCCTTCGCGTACTTTAAAACTTCCTGCTTTCAAATGACTTAACTGCGAATAGATGTATTCTGAATGTTTAATAATGATACTGTTCCCCCAATTATTTTGAGTATTGACTTGACCGATAATATTATCTTCAACATTATCAACAATACGAACTATCCATCCATTACCAGGAGAAACAACTAATTTGTTGTAAGTGTAATAATCTTCTAAACTTGCTCCATTATTTTTATATGTTTTCCCTTGAAATGTAATGACAAAATCTAATGCATGTTGGTATAATTCTTTATGAGTATGTTTGCCATTGTATCCTTGCCAAACAGTCCATTCGCCCCAAAAAGGAAGCAATAAAACGGGTGAATATCTATGGTGTGTATCTTTTTGTTTGCTGCTAACATACGAATAAAGATTTTTTTCGGGCATAAATTCCTGATATACTGTTTCAATTAACTTACGATTTCCTACATATCGACTCCTGATTGTTAGTAAAAAACTAAAAACCACTAAATTGAATGTAAGAGAAAGTACCGACAATTGCCAGGTGCTTAATAGTGAAGAAAAAGCAAGAGTAAGTATCACATTTACAGGTGTTAGTATTAATATCCATATATGCGAATAAATGTTTGGAATTAAAAAAACACCTCCAATCGCAATAGAGGTTAATATAAAGTTAAAACCTACATAATAAATACTAATCTGTGTTTCCTGAATTCCTACAAATTGCATGAAAAGATATGCCATGTAAAAACCTACAATAGCTAACAATGATGAAATTCTCGAAAAGATAAATAAGCCAATAAATATAATAAAACCTGCTAATGCAGTATCTTGAAAAAAAATTGATCCCAGAGCAACAAAAAAATATTGTAACGATGGTGGTAAAAATTCTTCGTTAAACCAATGATAAAAAGTAAGAAAATTCTTTCCACCCCAATAAAAAATATTATTTAGTATATAAATGTTTCTATCACTCAATTGAAAAAATTCTAATTGTCGGGTGGCAAGTAATATAAACCATAAAGTAATAATAAAAGGCAAACTTAAAACAGGTAATCTGTATTTCGAAAGCCACGATTCTATAAGAATATGAACCAGTAAAGTGATCAACCCAGCTAGTATTAAAATAACAACTAATGGCAAATTTAAAGAGTAATAATAGCCGATTCCCAAACCAACTAATAATGCATTGTAAGCAAAATAGCCATTACGTATAAAAGTTCTATTTAAGCCAAAAATTATTGCAAATATAAGAGAAGATAAAGCACATAGAACGCCACTAAACCCCAACTCGGGATAGGTAAACGATATAATTAAAATAAACCAGGAAAAAATCTTACTTTTAGAAAAAAACACCTGAGCATAACTCAGCAGCGTTCCATTCAATACATCTGATATGGTACTTCCGATGTTTTGTTTCATTCAATTTTTTTCAAATGTTCGGGTGTTTGTTCTAAATTGTTGAAGTTGTTAATAGTTTCAGCTTTGCGAATGATATGAGTATTTTTATTAGTGTCAATCAATACAACATTGGGGCGATATGTAATAAATTGCATCCATTGTGTCATATTATATGCTCCGATTCTGCTTATTACAAAATGATCGCCTTTTTTTAATGGAGGTAGTTGTACGTATTCTCTAATGACATCAATATTCATACATAATGGTCCATACACAACTGTTTCTTCTGTATATGGTCCGAATTCTTGTGCTGGTGTAATTTTATGATCGTACCAAAACGAAGTAAAAAGTAAGTTAACGCCTAAGTCTGTAATGAGCGAATTTTTCCCGTCGGGTAGGCGTTTTGTTGCATGTATTGTTCCTAATAAATATCCAGCATCGTCAATAAGTGCTCTTCCTGTTTCTAGGATTAAAACAGGTAAATGTTCAATACTTATGGAGCTATTGATTATAACCGATGTAATAGCATCGGCATATTGATCGAAAGTAGGGCAGGTGTCGGTGCCAGGCAAATATGCACCTTTTAACGTATTTTTCGAAGCAAAACCGCCTCCAATATCAATATACTGCAAATGCTTGTTATATTTTTTCTCTACGCCTAAAAATAAATCTATTAGCTTATACATTGCATTTGCGTAAGCCCAAGGTACCATAATGTATGTGCCGATGTGACAATGCAAACCCACCAAATCTAATTTGTTACTAATAAGTATTCGTTGAATAATTTCCCACGCTTCGCCATTTTCGTAGTTAAATCCAAATCTCGACCATTGAGGATATATACCCGTATCCATATTGATTCTAACAGCAACTTTAGGGCGAATGTTTAGCTCTTCGGCTAAGTCTATGAGCAAATAATATTCATCGTAATGGTCGATATGGATAAAACTATTATTCTCTATTGCTTTGATTAAATCTTCACGAGTTTTATAAGGTCCGTTGAAAATTATTTTATTTCCTGGGACACCGTTATTGAGGGCTTTTTCGTATTCAAATCCTGAAACAACTTCTGCCCAACTGCCTTCTTGGTGAAAAATTTTGCAAACAGCATCGAGATAATTAGTTTTATACGACCAGGCAAACTGTACTTTGGGATATCGGGTAGAAAATGCTTTGTATGCTTCTGTATATGTCTCTCTGATAGTTTGTTCAGATATTACATATAACGGACTTCCATATTGTTCTATCAAATTTTTTACAGGAATTCCGTCTATTTCTTTTATAGGAGCATATTCACTTTTTAAGCCGAATTTACTAGGCATGCCTATTTGAACTTTTTTAATAACAGGTCGTTCAAATGTTTTCTTTTCCATAGAATTTTGATTATAGTTTAATTTTTTTCTAATTCACCCGTAGTAGATAAAATCTGAAATTGTTCCATAGGAACAATCAGATCCCAAGAATAACGAATAAACATTGTACCAACATTATACGTTGTAAAAGGCTCAGCAGGCATATTTAATGCCAACTTGACAAGTGTTTCGGGAATATTTTGTCCAACGCCTACAGCAAAATAAACCCATGCAGGTATTCTTGGATTTATTTCGAGCAAGTAATATTTATTATCGTTTGTTTTTATTAGTTCAAGTTCCATTCCGCCACGCCATTTTGTAGAATCGATGATTTGGTATGTAAGTTTGAGTAGCTTGTCATCATCGATAGAAATACCGCTCCAAGCTTTGCCTTTATCTGTAATATAAAGTTTTCGCATGGGGACGGCAGCGTAAGTATTACCCTTTCCGTCACCGAGTGCGATGACATTAACTTCGGTTCCACGGATAAATTCTTGAACAATAACAGGTACTCCCCATTTAGACGATATCTTATTAAAATGCATGAGAGCTTGTTCTTCATTAAATGCTACATATGCATCATAAAATTTTCCTTTAATTAAAACAGGATACACAAATTCTTTTCTTATTTTATGAATATCATTTGCTGATGCAATGGTTATGGATTTGGGGACCAAAACATTATGTTTTTTTCCGAAAGCAGGTAAATTGGCTTTATGCCGTTCTTCATATTGTTGAAGTGTAGGCAAAAAAGTGGCGATACCTTTATCGTTTAGCCTTTTTTCATTAGTGATAAATGCATGGAGTTCGGCGTCGAAATTTGGTATTATGACTTGTATGTTTTCTTGCTCATGGATATATTCAATACGCTGAAGCAAATTTTCACTTCCAACGCTTGGATAAGGAACTTGATAGGTTTTATTAACAATGCCAGGCATATAAATTCCTGGTTCTAAATTTTCATAAGCTAAGCCAATGATTTTAGCATCCGAAAATGCTTCCGATTCTCGTAACGAACGAGCAACAGGTATTCCCGGTCCAGGATTGTCGGTTGCATTAAGCCCCGATACGGCTATACATAGCTTTTTATTCATGTTCTATTAAATTAAAATGCTTTAGCATAGAGATAAAGTCTAAATATGATCGGCTAAATGTTGTTTCGTCAATATCGTATTCATTTAAAAAATGTTCTTTTATTTCCTCTTCGTTTTTTCCTTCTTTTAGAAATTGCACTATAATTAAGCCTTCTTCATTTAATGAATAGCTTTCGCCCGTGCTGGGATCAAAAATAAACCCGCTATCGCTTATGGCAAGTTTTGGTTTAAGTTTCATAAATATTTTTTTATTTCAAAAGTAGCAAATGCTTTAATTTCTTTGTGTATATAATTTTGTAAATGTTGTTTAAAATTTTGAATATAATTAACTACTTTATTTAATTGTCTTTTATTTCTACGTCTCGTAATAATTGTTCTATGTTTTTTCTCGAAAACTCAAAATAAATACCTGCTATCATGAAGTCTTTACCTGTTTCATCGAATATTTTATAATCGAACTGGTATAAATAACCCAATTGACATGCAACATTTTTATTGAATTTATATTGAAGGGCAAGTTGTAATCTATTTCTTTCGAAATACGGCTCAATGTTACCAAAAAATAGTTCATTGCTTATGTGAAACTGCCATGGCTTAAAGCCTTTATTTTCTTTTCCAAAATTATACGATATGCCTAAACGATAGCGAAATCTATTTCTATAACCTTTTAATGTCCATCGCATTTCGTAGCGATAACGTTGTTCTATTTTCATTATAAATAAATCTTGATACAGTGTTAACTGAGGCCAAAGTCTTATTTCGTCGTTATTTTTTGGATGCTGAAAATTGCCACTATCTTTATACGTTTGATAGTTTCCACCAGCTAACGTAAGTTTTACATTTTTTTGGGCAGAATAATTTACTCCAGCTTTATATTCGTAATAATGAAAATAATTATACCATAGCACCGAACGAACTTGGCTCTCAATGAAAAAATTGAAGCTACTTGAATGATTATATTTAATATTCAATACGTTCCATGAACCTAATTTTGTGATTTGACTGTAAATGTGCTTAGATAAAATAATTATCAATAATAAGCTAAATACTTTTCGTTTCATTTATTAAATATAATTGATGATCATGAATATTGTAAAGAAAAGGGAATATAACTAATTGAGGGAATATGTTTCTAAGTCGCTTAGCTTCATGGAGAGTAAAATGTATTTCATTGTGTATCTCGTGTTGATGTTCAAATTGTTCAAAAAAAGATTGTGCTTGATTGTGATTCCAGCCAAGTACATTACAATTTTGCGTAAATATGTCTTTTTTTTCATGCAAATGAACCATGGCACATTCGTTGTGTCCTATGATAGCTACATGTTTGATATTCTTTACTGATGCTAAAAAAGCAATATAAAATTCGCAACTATTTAAATTAACACCACCTGTTCGAATTATATACGCAAATTTTTCAGGAATTTTCAAACTGATACGATGATCAACACATGTTGCTATGATTAATTCAGCTACATTGTAAGTGTGATGGGTTTGCTGTAAATTATGATACAATAGCAGCTTTTCTAAGGGTGAATTTTTAAGTAAAATAGGAATATTTTCTTTACTTTTTACGGCTGTTATCATATAACATAATATTTTATCGTTGATATCGGTAAGCTGCTTTTTTTAACCTGTCCATAATAGCTATGCCGATACCTTTTTCATGTACAGGCTCAACAACAATCGCATCTACATTAGCTTCTTCCATTTCGTGAATTGCTGCAAACATGTTGATGGCATATTCTTTTAGGTCATTATTTTTCGTTAGCTGAATATGTTTTTTGAAATGATAATAATCGGAATAATTGTAATAAATGATTCCACATTGTTCTGGAGGATATGGTATAGTGTGATATCCAAGAATATACAAGGGCTTGCTGGGACTATAATGCGATTTCATCATTCCCGAAGCCAAAATTTTTTCTTTATCTTTAATTTCGGGAAAATATGGGACAACGGTTTCGATTTCTTCTTTGGTGATAATTCCATATCGAAGTATTTCAAAACCATATGAGTTTAGTAATATAATAGTTGATTCAATACCTACAGTTGTCTTACCTCCATCAATAATAAAATCAACATTGGGTAATTGTTTCTTGACATGTTGTGCAGATGTGGGGCTTAGTTGCCCAAACTTATTTGCACTGGGAGCGGCAATGGGAACCCCTGCTGTGCTAATTAGTTTTAGTGCAATGGGATTTGAAGGCATTCGTATGCCTATAGGATCTAATCCCGCTGTTACGATATTGGGTACAGATGTATTTTTTTTGGTAACTATGGTTAGCGGACCAGGCCAAAATTTTTCTGCTAATTTAAAAATTCGTAAATCTTTTTCTAAAATAAGTTTTTCCAAATCGGTCATTGTAGCAATATGAACTATTAAAGGATCGAACGAAGGCCGTTCTTTAAGCTCATAAATTTTGGCAACTGCGGTAGGATTAAAAGCATTGGCTCCTAAGCCATAGACGGTTTCTGTTGGAAAGGCAACAATTTTGCCCTCTTTGATGTATTGAGCACCTATGTTTATGGCTTCATCAACAGTAATCATGATTTATGTTGATTTTCGAATATTTTCGGACTTTTGATGCACCTGTTGTTCGAGCATTTTTTTATACGCTAATATTTTATCAATTCCTTCAGGCCTGTCATGAAAAATAATTTGAGCAGCTAAAATTCCGGCATTTTTAGCAGCATTAAGGGCTACTGTGGCAACAGGTACGCCTTGAGGCATTTGTAAAATAGAAAGTATAGAGTCCCATCCATCAATCGAATTAGACGATTTAATAGGGACACCTATTACAGGTAAGGGGCTTATAGAAGCAATCATGCCCGGTAAGTGAGCAGCACCTCCCGCACCAGCAATAATAACGCCTACGTTACGTGTGTGGGCGTTGGCAGCAAATTCAAACATTTTTTTGGGCGTTCTATGTGCCGAAACAATATCTATTTCGTAGGAAATATTGAAATAATCGAGTATTTCGGCAGCTTGTTGCATAACAGGAAGGTCCGAATCGGAACCCATAACTATACTTACACGTTTTAATTCCATGATTTAACTTTTATAGTTTGTTGTACCTTTTCTGCTTTTCGAATAGCATCTTCAATATCATTAGATATTACGGTTACATGCCCCATTTTTCTGAAGGGTTTTGTAATTTTTTTTCCGTATAAATGAATCTTTACGCCTTCCATTGCCATGCTTTCAGTTAATCCTTCGTATATCACTTTGCCTGAATAATTTTCTTCGCCAAGAAGATTAATCATCACAGCAGGTATCTTTAGTTTGGTGCTTCCTAATGGTAAATTTAATATAGCCCGTAAATGTTGCTCGAATTGCGAAGTGATAACACTTTCTATGGTATGATGTCCGCTATTGTGTGGACGTGGAGCCGATTCGTTAACCAGTACTTTCCCATTTTTATCAATGAAAAACTCAACAGCTAATAAGCCTACCAAATTTAATGATTCGGCCAGATGTGTGGCTATTTCGGCTGCTACTTTTTGTTGTTGTTCTGTTGCTGCCGAAGGACAAACAAGCATTTTTACAAGATTTGCTTTTGGATCGAATACCATATCAACAGCTGGGAAACACTTAATTTCGCCCTTTTTATTTCGTGCTACAATGACAGCTATCTCGTTTTGTATATTTATTTTTTCTTCAATAACCGAAGCTCCTTCAAGTAAAAAATCTAAATCGCTAATGGAATTAACTACTTGAACGCCCCGGCCGTCGTATCCGCCTTTGCGTAATTTTTGCACAAAAGGCATTTTCAATTTACCATTGTTTAACGAAGAGATGATTTCGGTTTTGTGTTCAGTAAGAAAATATGAAGCTGTAGGGATATTGTGTTTCGAATAAAAATCTTTTTGTGTGCCTTTATCTTGAATGATTTTTAAAATTTCGGGATCGGGCAAAATGGTCAATCCTTCTGATTTTAATTGCATTAAGGCTTCAATATGAATATTTTCTAATTCGAATGTTAGAATATCTACTTGTTTGCCAAAGTTATAAACATCTTCGTAATGTTGCGGACTTCCTTTAACATAAACCGACGAAACATAACGTGCAGGACATTGTTCGTCCATGTCGAGCACATAGGTAATAATGTCCCATTTGCTGGCTTCCTGAATTAGCATTTTGGCTAATTGACCACCAGCAATAATCCCCAGTTTTAAATTCGATGTAACTAGTTTTTCCATATTACCAAATCATTATTCGTTCTTCGGGTTTAATATAAAGCTTATCGTTGGGTGTAACATTAAAAGATGTATAAAAATCGTTGAATTGATAAACAGGAACATTTACACGAACTTCGGCAGGAGCATGTACATCTTCTTTTAGTCGGCGAAGTAATTCTTGTTGGCGAATATTGTTTCGCCAAACATTTGCATACGATAAAAAGAAACGTTGTATAGGAGTAAAACCATCTATCAAATCTTCATTTCCTTGCAATGTTTTTTTAAGAGCATCGAGCGACAGGCTTATTCCACCCAAATCGGCAATATTTTCACCCAAAGTTAGCTTACCATTGACAGATAATGTATCGTTTATTTTGTAAGCTTCGAAGATGGGAATAAGTTTTTCGGTTTTTTTCTTGAAATTATCAATATCTTGTGCTGTCCACCATTCGTTTAAATTGCCATTTTTATCATATTGGCGACCTTGATCGTCAAAGCCATGTGTCATTTCGTGTCCGATAACTGCCCCAATAGCACCGTAATTGATAGCGTCGTCTCCTTTTGCATAGAAAAATGGCGGTTGCAAAATAGCTGCAGGAAAAACTATTTCATTCGAATTAGGGTTGTAGTATGCATTTACAGTTTGAGGATACATGTGCCATTCGCTACGATCTACCGGTTTATCAACTTTTGACAGCATAAAATCTACATCAAATTTTTCGCAAGCTATAATGTTAAGAACAAAAGGTTGTGCTTTTACTTCAATGCTTGAATAATCTCTCCATTTATCAGGATACCCTATTTTAAGGGTCATGGCTTCGAGCTTTTCGAGAGCTTTTTGTTTTGTTTCGCTTGTCATCCAGTCAAGTTTTTTGATGTGTTCATGAAAAGTTGATTTTAAATTGCTAACCAAAGATATCATGCGTTGTTTTGATTCTTCTGGAAAATATTTTTGTACATATAGTTTTCCAACGGCTTCACCCAACATGTTGCTCGTAAGTTCGACTACTTTTTTCCAGCGTTCTTTCATTCTTGTTTTACCCGATAAAACAGTACCATAAAATGCAAAGTGAGTTTTTTCTATCTCAGAATGTAAATAAGGAGCATAATTGTTTAGCACGTGGTATTTCAGATATTGTTTCCATTGGTCTAATGGAATAGTTTTAAGTAATGTATTGAACTGAGCAAAAAAATTCGGTTGACATACGTTGATTGACTGAATATTAGCTTTATCAATTTGTGTAAAATATGCGTTCCAATCGAAATTTGGTGTAAGTTGCTGTAATTTATCAATAGTCATTTTGTTGTATAGTTTATTAGGGTCGCGCATTTCTACTCTTGTCATAGACGCGTGAGCAAATTTTTCTTCGATAGCATAAATATTCGTAACAATAACATCGAGTTTATTTGCTGGAAATATTTGTGCCGTTTCAAGTAGTTGCTTAATATATTTTTTATATTCTTTTTGTAAATGCTTTGCTATATCGTTATTTTCGGTATAATAGTCGCGATCGGGTAAACCCAGTCCACCTTGAAAAAGTTGGGCAATATTCATCTCACTATTTTTTTCGTCTTGTGCAACATACAGAGAAAAAGGCATAAATACTCCCTGACGGTGCAATTTACCTATTAAAGCAGACATGGAATTAATGTCGCGAATGTTTTCTATATCTTCAAAAAGAGGGTATAATGGTTTTAATTGCTGTTGTTCTATTGTATTAGTATCTAAACCCGATTGATAAAACAATAATATCTTTTTTTGTTCATCGTTTAATTGTTGTTGACTGTTTAGGTTGTCGAATAGTTCTTTTAACATTATTGTATTTTGTTCATCGAGCTGATGGAAAGCACCAAAAATTGAGTATTCGTCGGGGATAGGATGATTTTTTTTCCAACCACCTACTGCATATAAATAAAAATTGTCGCCTGGTTTGAACGATGTATCAAGATTTGATATTTCAAAGCCCACATTTTTGGTTGTTTTATCGGAATTACTGTTTGAACAAGCATTCCAAATGATACTACTAACACTAAATAAACCTACCATTATTAAAATGTTTTTCATAATTTTTTGAAACAAAGTTAATGACTATTGTTGTAAATTAATTATGACGGTAAAAAGAAATATTGAGAATTATAAGTTTTTTGCATTTTTGCACAAATGGTATTATATTTGAAAAAAAGATTGTATGAAAAAGTATTTCGTTTATATTTTGATAATTTCGACAATAGGCTTTGTATCATGCGAGAAAGAAAGTACATTAACTGAAGAAGAGATTATAGAAGGATTAAAGGAGGCATTAAAGGTAGGCACCGATACGGCTTCAACAAAGTTACACAAACAGAACGGATATTATATGGACTTAGCTGTTAAAATTTTGTTGCCTCCCGATGCTCATGGTGTGCTTGAACATCAAAACGACCCCTTGTTACAAGCAGTAGGAATAGACCAAAAAATAGAGCAGTTAATACTCAGTTTAAATCGTTCGGCAGAAGATGCTGCCATAGAAGCTAAACCAATATTCGTAGATGCAATTGTAAATATGACCATTTCGGATGCATACAATATTTTACACGGAACAGATACTGCAGCTACCAGTTATCTCCAAGCCAAAACAAGACAACAATTATTTAATATTTTTATGCCTAAAGTAAAAGCTTCGTTGAATAAACCTTTAGTTGCAGGAATGACAGCATATCAAGCTTGGGATCAGTTGAAAGCTGCATATAATCCCTTATGCAACCCGCTTACCGGATGGCAACCAATTACAAGTACACTCGATACCTTTGCAACTAACAAAGGATTAGATGGCTTATTTAAAAAGATCTCTGAAGAAGAGAAACAAATACGAAAAGATCCTGCAGCAAGAGTAAACGATATACTTAAAAAGGTTTTCGGAACGTTAGATTGATAAAATATTTAAACAGTTTTATTAATTAATTACTACAAGTGTTTTTTTTACAATAAGTTATGTTTTAATTTTTGAATTAAAATTGCCATTGCTGTAGTAGCTGCACGCTGAATATTGCTAAGTCTGTCTGTTCCGAAAGCAAATTGTTGCGACCAAATAATCTTTTTAGTCGCAATGGCTATCCATGTTGTTCCAACGGGTTTGTTTTTAGTTTCGCCTGTAGGACCAGCAATTCCTGAAATAGCAATACTAATATCGCTTTTCAATAAAGTCAAAACTTGTTGTGCCATTATTTCAACCACTTGTTTACTCACAGCTCCATGCTCTTCAATTACAGATAATGGTACATTGAGTATTCTCTGTTTAATTTCGTTTGAATAGGCAATTATACTTCCCTTAAAATAATTCGAGCTGCCCGATATGGAAGTTATTTGATGTGCCAAATAACCACCTGTGCAGCTTTCAGCAGTACATATTGTTAGTTTTTTATCTGTGAGTATTTTTTGAAGTATTGTTGGCAAAGGTAAATCTTCGTCATATATCAAGAAATCAGTAAGATAATTATTTGCGAAGCTATCAAACTGCTTTATCAATGTATGCTCTTCGCTAGTAAAAAATAATTTTACTTTTATTAAACCCGGTTGAGGCAAATAGGCTATTTGAATATGATGATTTCTTAAAATATTGTCCCATTGTTCTAATTTTTCAGCAAGTTCAGATTCGGTTATGTTCGAAAATAAATATGTTTTTACATAAGAGGGTTTTGGCTGAAAATGTTCTTTTAAAAAAGGCAGAACTTCGTGCTCTAACATGGGCATTAATTCGAATGGAACTCCTGGTAATGCGATTAAACAAAAATTATTTTCCATAATAGCAAAACCAGCTGCAGTGCCAATAGTATTAGGAAAAATTATTGCATTAGTTGGAAAATAGGCTTGTATTTTGTTGTTTTCAGGAGCAAAAATGTTTCTACGTAAGAATTTTTGTTGAATATCGTTCCAAATTTCTTCATTATACACTAATGTTGTATTAAAATATTGAGCAATAGTTCGACGTGTAATATCATCGGATGTAGGTCCTAAACCACCTGTTACTACGACAATATTTGCCTTTTTTTGGCTCTGGGAAATAATTTCTAAAAGCTCCGATTCATTATCGGCTATGCATATAATTCGAGATATAACAAGCCCAATATCAGATAGTTTTTCTGAAATATATGCTGCATTAGTATTTACTGTATGACCATTGAGTAGTTCGTTACCAACATTAATTAGTATGGCATTCATAGCGACTTAGTTGTTTAATTCGTTCGTATAAAGGAGGATGGGAATAATACACTATTACATATAAAGGATGTGGTGTTAAGTGACTATAATTGGTTCTTGAAAGCTTTTTCAGAGCTTTTATTAATGCGTCTGATTGATTATTTTTAAACGAAAATTCGTCGGCTTGATTT
The DNA here is from genome assembly GCA_026417155.1 of Bacteroidales bacterium. Lineage (GTDB taxonomy): Bacteria > Bacteroidota > Bacteroidia > Bacteroidales > GWA2-32-17 > Ch61. The sequence goes on from JAOADU010000056.1 coordinate 118,281, forward strand.
TCATATAATCTTGAAAGGTAATTAAAACCTATAGAAATGATAGTGGAAATTGGGCTAAACAATATTCCGAAACTAATGATCCCAATATGAAAAGATGGGACATGTGTGCCGATAGCAAGAGCTATCTCTTTTTGGTTAATAAAAAGAGATAATATGTATAAGGTAAATAACGTTTGCACATTGCTTAAAACAAAAGTTTTAATTATATGTTTATGTTTGTAGTGTCCTATTTCGTGCGATAATACAGCAACAATTTCATCTGTTTGTAATTGTTCTATAAGTGTATCGTACAATACAATGCGTTTAAATTTTCCAAATCCTGTAAAATATGCATTTGCTTTTTTACTCCGTTTGGATGCATCAATTACATATACCTCTCTAATGGGAAAGTTTACCTTAAAACAAAAGTTTCTTATGGTATCTTTTAATTCACCTTCGGGTAATGGAGTTTGTTTGTTAAATAAAGGTACAATTAGTTTCGAATAAAAAAATGTAAAAAACATCGAAAAAGCAAGAACAACAAGCCATGCATATATCCAAAAATATTCACCCAACGATGAATAAAAATGAAAAATAATCCACAGCAAGGGAATACCAATAAGAATAGTTAATATAATAGATTTAAGCTGATCGGTTAAAAATGTTCTTTTTGTCGTTGTATTAAAGCCATACTTTTGTTCAATAATAAAAGTTTCGTAATAGGTAAATGGCAAGCTTAATAAATATGCAATAAGTCCCGAAATACTAAAAAAGGTTAATGTGAGTAAAAATTCGTGCTGTATGTAACTTCGTAACCATATATCGAGTTTACCGAGCAACTGAAATGCGAAAACAATAAGTGTAATGAAAAAAAATAAACATTCGTGCTTTAGTTCAAAACGATAATAATCATTATGATAAGCTCTTTGTTTTTCAAGCATGGAAGGCTCATAAATATCTTGTAAACATTCAGGAATAGGAGAATATAATGACTTATGGTTTAAAAATTCAAGGTATTGTTCAAAAACATAACTTATGACCAATAAAAAAATAATTAGCCAATATATGTACTCATGTGTCATCATATACTTCCAAAAAAACGACGTAAGAACCATTCGATTGCTAAAAGAATAACTAATGGCAAAAGTAACCAATTAAGGTTTATAAGCGAAGTAAATGTTTCTTCCACATCCGAAACAGGCACAATTGTTGGGTTTTGTTCAATGATTAAGGGTAAAAATTGCAAACTATCAATGGGTATAACTTTTCCATTAGTACGGAGCGACAACTGTTTCAATAAATTATGATTTGATACATAATCTTGCAATTCTACATTATGCGGTTGTATTAAAAATGTTCCTTTTCGTGAAAATTGCTCGCCTCCATATTTTGTTTGAGCCATCCATACATATTCACCCGAAGGTAAGGAACGAATATTGAGTATGTAAAAGGGACGATTTTTTTCAAAGTAGAAAGAATATTGGTCGCTTCGTTCTTTGGACCTAATTGAAAAACTAATTTCAGCATCTGAAATAGGTTCATACATTTTATTATAAAGCTCAGCTTCAATTAAAATATTTTCACCTTCATTGTAAATGGGCTTGTGTAATACAATAAACCGTTCTTTTCTTTGTTTAGAAATCAAATAAAGCATTAATTTATTAAAAAAAGTAGTGAAATAAGTGTGTTGTTGTTTAAGATAATATTCCGACATTCTCCAACGAAAAATACCTTCGCCATACAATAAAATACATTTATTTCCCGATTGCCATTCGCTAGTAACGACGATAGGTTTTGTAGTTTTTATTTGTTTAATTTTCTGAAATAATACTATTTGACTATTTTCAGGTATTTTGTAATCGCCAAATGGGACCAACAATGGTGGAAATTGTTCAAAAGTTTCTTTTATATCTTGAGTAATATTCAGAATATTATCAGTATTATCCCAATGAACAAAAGCATCTTCAAACTGTCCCGATTTTGATTGAGATATTAACGTGTAAGGAAACCAAGTAGAAAGCAGATTTAACTGTGTTTGCGAACCAATTATGTTTAAAACAGGAATTTGCTTTTCGCTTATCTTTTTAAATAATTGACTTGCATTGTGTTGAAATGTAGGTAATTGATATAAAATTATTGCATTCCATATATCTATTGAATCTAAAGCTTTTTCGGGGTTTAATATTTGAATTTTCCATGCAGGATTAGTTTCTAAAGCAGTAAACAATGCACCTACATCGGGGTGGGGAAAAGTAGTTACAATAGCTATGTTTTGCTTTTGATTGCTTACGTGTACAATGGCAGTTTTTTTATTATTGTCTCTTAATAATTCGCCTGGCAACGTATCAATTTGTACTTCATATGTATATGTACCGCTTTTTTCAGCATAATCAGTAAATGTAATGGTAGAAAAATAATTGGATGAAGTAATGTTAAGCTGTTTTTGTTCTATAATTTCTTTATTTTTAAGTAATTTTATAGAAGCTTGATTGCCAGCTAACAAGAAAGCTTTAACTTGAACTTGTATTTTTATGTTAATACCTGCAAATTGATTAGGATTATAAAGAATTTTGTCAATATAAATGTCTTTTTTTATGGTTGTGTCGCCTAAAAGTATAGAATAAATAGGAAACGATATAGGCTTACTCAAATATAACGGATTTATACCCGAATTAAAATTACCATCAGAAAACAAAATCAGGGCACTTAAATTGTCAAACTCATATTGACTTTGAACATATTGTATAATTTCAGATATATTTGTTCGCTTATCAATAAATTGTAAAGTATCGAAAGGCCTTACCAATGTGCCAAAAGATAAAATTTTTATATTAAACTTCTCTGGAAAGATCTGAGAAATAGATTGTATAAAATTATGAATTTGCTTTCGTTGTGTATGAAAGTTTTGATGAATACTTATAGATTGAGATTGATCAATTGCAATTACAATTAAAGGTTTTTTAATTTCTGTTTTGTACCATCGTATAAAAGGCGATAGGATTAGTATGGCTATGAAAATTAAAATCAACATTCTTAATACTTTGGCTGTTTTTTTTAGCAAAGGTGGCATTTCGCTTAAAGAAGTATCGTTGCGATAAAACAAATAAACTATGTATATTGCAGCAGGAATTATCAAAAGCAGGAACCACAACGAAATATCGGATGATATGCTAAATAATAAATTCATGATAAATGCAGATGGCAAAATTAAGTAAATTTAGCCTACTTCGCTAATTTTTCTGAGCAAAGTTTCGTCGAGAATAGTTATTTGTTTCTTTTGTACGTCAATTATTTTTTCGTTTTTAAATTCGGCAAGTAATCGCACAATATTTTCTTCAGAAATAGCACACAATTCGCCTAGTTCTTTACGAGTTAAAATTAAATTAAAAGAAAGATTTTTATTTAATTGCGACAAATATAATAAGCTATCGGCAAAGCGTCCACGAATATTTTTTTGATTTAGCGTAATGATTTTTTGCATAATAGATGCCACAGATTTACCAAAGGCTTCGTTTAACCGACATAGAAAAAGATGATTATCACGGTATAATTGTTTTATGAATTGAACGTCAACCATACAAACTTTGCATTGCTCTAATGCAACAACCGAATAGAAATATCGCGGTGTTTCAAAGAATGATAATAATCCAACGTAATTATGAGGTTTCAAAATATATAATATGATGTTTCTATTGTTTAATCCTTCAATATAAAGCTTTGCGGTACCGCTTACAATATAGATTCCGTGAGTAACGGTGTTCCCTTGTTTACATATAATATCGTTTTTCTTAAAAGTAACATGTATAGGTTTTACTTTATTCAGCAAATCGTTTTGTGTTTTAATGATATCAAAGATATCGCATTGATTTTCGCATTCGGTACAATTGATTTCTTTGTTTATTTTCATAAGGCTACGTCAATACTTGCAAATATACAAAAAGTTGATTTAAAACAATGTTAGATTACAACTTTATATATCAACGAATGAAAAATCTTTATTTATACATTTGTAAGTATAATTAAAATAAAAAGGAGGTAAATATGTTACATGGTCCTGCCGTAAAACTCGGCGAAGACAAGGCATCTAAAAAGAAGGCTTCGCTAGGCGTAAAATTATTTTTCGTGTATTTGCTGTTATATGCAGCATTTACATACATAAGTATTTCCTATCCTTCATGGATGAGCATAAAAATCATCTTTGGTTTAAATTTAGCTATTGTATACGGCTTTAGCCTAATTATTGTTGCCATTGTAATGGGATGGATATATCACATGATTTGTAGTCGTTATGAAAGACAAATGAATAAGGAGGAATAGTTATGATATACGATGTTTCATTTTTAGCAATCCTGATATTCATAGTATTTGTTGCTTTAGTACTTGGACTTTCCTTTTATTTTGGAAGGAAAACAAAGTCAGCCTCGGGATATTATGCGGCTGGCGGAACAATTCACTGGGGCGTAAATGGTATAGCTTTTGCTGGCGATTATTTATCGGCGGCTTCTTTTTTGGGCATTTGCGGGATGATTGCATTTTCAGGGTAAGATGGTTTTTTATATTCTATTGGATTTTTGGCAGGTTGGGTTGTGGCATTGTTTATTGTTGCCGAGCCATTAAAAAGACTTGGCAAATACACATTTACCGATGCATTGGACGCAAAATTTAATTCTCGTTCCATAAAACTCACAGCTTCTATATCAACTTTAATTGTTTCATTATTTTATTTAATTCCTCAAATGGTTGGGGCAGGCGATTTAGTTGTGCCTTTGCTTGGATTACCTCATTGGATGGGTGTTGTACTGGTTGGTACTATAGTTATAATTATTGTAGCAACAGCAGGAATGACATCAACCACTTATGTGCAATTTATTAAAGGTGGATTGCTTATCATTGCTTCGATTATTCTTACAGCAAGTATTTTAATCAACGGTCTTAACAAAAAACCATACGATAATTATCATCAATTTGTAACTGCTACAGTAATTAAATCGGGCGAAGAATGGCAAGTTACTGATAACGATAAATTAAGTATTATAAGTATTATTGAAGAAAAAGATAAACAATATGCAAAAGTTAACTATGAAGGTTACGACAGATATTTTCAATTGATTAAACAAAATGATTCGTTGTACCAACTTGTAGAAATGATTACTATTGCTCAAACACCAAATGGAACTCTTTACAATGGCGCACCTAAGGAAGAAAGGAAATTTTATCAGGTAGGTCATTTTCATAAAATTTTAGATAAAGGTAAAGAAATAGAATCTACTGGTGCGCTAAATCCAATAAACTTTTTTAGCAAACTCGAGCAAAGCGAAATAGTTCGTTTTAGCAAAGTAATTTTTCAGGATGGTGAAAACAAAGTTACTGCATTCTATCAAAACGTTACACCAGGAACCGCAGTATTAAAACCAGGTCTGTTCTATAAGCTCGAAGGTGCTACAATTTGGCAAAAATTAAACTTCATTTCACTTATGCTAGCTTTATTTTTCGGTACTTCGGCATTACCTCATGTGCTAATTCGTTATTATACAGTGCCTAGTCAAAAAGACGCTCGTAAGTCAACTATTGTAGCTATTGCTGCCATAGGATTTTTCTATATGCTTACACTATATATGGGTTTAGGCGCTATGATTAACGGAGTTATTGATGTAGAAAGCTCGAATATGGCTGCACCTTTATTAGCTAAATACTTTGGTATTGGTTTATTTGCTTTTATTACAGCAATTGCTTTTGCAACAATTTTAGGTACAGTAGCCGGCTTAATTGTAGCTTCTTCGGGAGCAATAGCTCACGATTTTATCGACAATTATTTAGGAAAAAATCTTTCAGAAAAAGCCAAAGTAAGAGCCGGACGCTTAGCTGCCTTTGCAGTAGGGTTGATTGCAATTATTTTAGGTATATTATTTAAAGGAATGAATGTTTCATTTTTAGTTGGTTTAGCATTTTCGATAGCAGCATCGGCTAATTTGCCTGCTATATTGATGATACTTTTTTGGAAAAAAACTACAT
>JAOADU010000062.1 GCA_026417155.1 Bacteroidales bacterium
GTGTTATACAACGATGGTGTTGTTCGATTTCCATTTAAGACCAACGCCCCCACAATCATACAACGACGAATTATTAAATAATCTATTTTTAAATCCCCCCCAGAATATTGAATATTACCATTAATATACAGCCCTTCTAAATAAAGCGAATCGGCATCTGGATTAAGTTCTAAATTTCCCTGAATATATGTTACTCCTGTTGCTGCAGTTGAATCGGGAAAATGCCCGGCACCAAATATCACTAATCGTTTGTTAATAGCAACTGGCCAAAAATATCCTCCCGACAAATACATTGTATCGCCATTTTGAGCAGCATTATACGCATCAGAAAATGCACTGGTTCCTTTAAATATTTGCGTAAACCCGTTGTGGTGCAACGCAATAATTCCTTGAGAAAATAAACATACTGAAGATACGACAATAGTTGTAAAAATTAAAATAATTTTTTTCATAACTTTTTTTTCAAAGATAATGCTTTGAAACATTTATGCAAAATTTTTTTTTCATTTCAAACAAATTATTTTCGCATCAATAAAATAATAATTCTTTAACAAGTTGTTTAATTTGAAAGTTTCATCGTAATGAAAATATTGCTTTTTAATATTCTTATTTCAATCTGTTTTTTAAATAAAGGTAGCTTCTGTCAAAATAGCAATAAGCCCCAACTAGACACTAACTACGTTAATAAAATTATAGAAAAAGCCCGCAAATTTGGGTGGAATAGCCCCGACTCTCAGCTTTATTATGCCAAACAAGCACTAACTGCATCAGCAACTATCAATTACAAAAAAGGAATGCTTTCCTCATATCAACTAATGGCTTCTGCCGAGTATATCAATGGTAATTATTCAAACGGTTTGCAAGCTGCCAAAAAAGGTTTAATTATAGCACAATGGCTAAATGATAAACAAGCTTTGAGAACAATTAACAACTCGATTGGACTTTTATATCAACAAATGGGAAAATATAAAGAATCCATTGCGTATTTTAAAAATTCCATTGAATATTTAGATATTGAAAAGTATCCTGAAGCATATGCTTCTACATGCAACAATTTAGCCAATAGCTACTATATGATTAGAGATTTTGACAATATGTTTAAATACAGAAGCATTGCTCTAAAAATTCGAAAAGAAAAACGATTGATAAGCGCACTTGCCGATACATACAACGACATTGGTGAATACTATCTTTATTTGAACAAACTCGATTCTGCCGAATATTACTTTTATGCTTGCTTTCGTATTAAAGATAGCATTGGCGATTTAGAAATGAAAGCATTGAGTTCGCTTAATTTGGGTAACGTATATTTAAGAAAAACTGACTATGATAAAGCTGAACATTATTTACTCATATGTAAAGAATTAGCATATAAAATTTCTGCGCCTTATTATTTGCAAGATGCATTACACAAATTAGTCGAGGTTTATGAGTATAAAAAAGATTTAGCAACTGAAAATAACTTATTAAAACACTTACTTCAATTAAAAGATTCATTATATAATGTTGAAAATCAGAAACAATTAAACCGACTATTTACAGAATTCGAAACAGAAAAAAAGGAATTGGAAATAAAAAACCTTAAAATAACACAAGAAGAAGAAAAGAAGCGAAACCGATTAATCTATTCGTTTTTCAGCATAGGGTTAATTTTTCTGATATTATTTCTTGCATTTGTTTACAATAGATATAAAGTTATAAAAAAACAAAAGATCGAGATAGAAACTCAGAAAAAGATTGTTGAAGTTAAAAATAAAGAAATATTAGATAGTATAAATTATGCTTCTATTATACAAAAAGCATTAATAACTGGAAATCAAAAAATTGAAGAGTATTTACTTAAAAAATTAAATTTTTCTGATTACTTTATATTTTTTAAACCCAAAGATATTGTCAGTGGAGATTTTTATTGGGCTACGGAAACCGAAAAAGGTTTTTATATAGCAATTTGCGATAGTACCGGACATGGTGTTCCTGGTGCTTTCATGAGTTTACTTAATATTAATTTATTAAATGAAGCCATCAATATTCGTGGATTTACGATGCCCAATGAGATATTTTCATTTATCCGACAACAACTTATTTATAACCTCTCGACCGAAGCTGAAAAAAAAGACGGAATGGACGGTACTTTGTTTTACTTTCAATTTCATGAAGAAAAGAAGTTTCTTTACGCGTCTGCATTCAATGCACCTATAATTGTTAGAAATAATGAATTGATACCATTGGAATGCGACCGAATGCCCGTCGGTCAATCGGAACATTCACAAGATTTTACGCTCTTTTCTTTTCAACTTCAAGATAACGACTGGCTATATGCATTTTCCGATGGATTTTCTGACCAATTTGGTGGAAATGAAAAAAAACGATTGAAGAAAAAAGCTTTTTATAATCTATTGACAGAAATATCTTCATATAACGGCAAGAAACAAAAAGAAAAATTATCGCATTTTTTATCCCAATGGAAGGGCAACGAAGAACAAGTAGATGATATTTTAATTCTCGGTATTAAAATTTAAAAACAACCTTAACAAAGTTATTTTCAAAATTTTTTCATTTAATGTATTTATTTGTCAGACAAATGTTAAAAACAATTACCATGTGTTTTTTATTTTTTTACTAACTTTACTGCATGAAAAGTTATTTAATTTTTTTCTTCATAATTATACTTTCGTATGATTGTTGGGCTCAGCCTATTCCCACCGCCGAAGAAAATATTCCTTTTTTAGTAACTTTCGGTGCACAGAGCGATACTAAATGGGGCGACGACGATTTTTGTCAAGTGTTTTTCGTTTTAATCCCTACTAATTATATTCAACCTTTCTATATTCGTATATTCGATCCCGATTGTAGTGGAATGCACGACGAACCTAAAGGACCTTACAACACCAAAACAAGTTTTAGTTTATACGGGGGGAAAGGATGTTATTCAGAGCCCGATTCTAAAAACACAGATCCTGTTGGTAATTATAAAGCTGGCAATCTACTTACAACAAAAACATTCGGCGACGATTCCAAATACGACAACCAATGGTACACCATGGGACCATTTAACCCCTCCGAAGGGGAGATGGTTGCCGAATTCGGTGGACGCATTTTTAAACTTATCATTCAAGGTATAAGCGGCGACGACGGTAACCTTTACAAACTATTCATCAGCACTCAAGCTAACGAAAACAAAGCCATCGAAGGAAGCAATGCTTTCACATACGAATATACATTCCGCATGTGGGACAATCCTAATAACATATCTCATATTTACCCCTATGTAGATGACAAAGTAATTTCTGTAAAAATTACCAACTTCGATTGGGACAATGATGGAATGATTCGTGTAATATCAGTAGCCAAGAACGGCTTAAAAGTAGATGTTTCGGGTGAAGGCGATTGGAAAAGCACTACTCTACCTGTAGTTGCTGACGAAAAAAACACGTCATTCGACATCCAATTCGTTAAAGAAAAATACATAAAAAACAATAACGTTGTAATATATGTAACTAACCAATATGGCGAACTTCTTCCTTTTTACGTAAGCCCCATTGGTGGTATCCCTAAATACAAAGGAAAAATTAAGACCACACCTATAAAAAAATAGCATGAACCGTATATTCTTAATTCTACTACTTTCTTTATATTGTTTTTCAATTCAATCACAAACATATCAATTCAAAGTTCTATCTACAGAAAATACTAATATTTATCCCTACATTTACGCTATTCATCAAGACTCTCTTGGTTACTTATGGATTGGCACAGGCGATGGGCTTTTTTTATACGATGGAAACATTTTAACATCTATTCCCCTTACGTTTATTACAGGCGACAACTTCATAACTTCCATCGCTATAGACAATAAAGGCAATTCTTATGTTGGATTAAATAACGGAACCGTTGCCTATAAGCAAGGACAAAAATTCTATTTAATTAAAGAAACTTTACAACTCAAAAGCACCATTAACCAGATGGATTTCTATGACGACGAATTATGGATTGCTGTTCAAAACAAAGGAATTTATGTTCTAAAAAATCATAAACTACAATCCAACCCCATATTAATACCAAATGTTCAAATTTATTGCTTTTTAAAATATCACTCCCATTTACTTATCGGAACTTCCGATGGTTTGTACATATATTCGCAAAATAAACTTGAATTTGCTTCACAATTTCCTCAAACTAAAATTGAATGTATTCGATTCAATCCTTATACAAATACCATTTTTGCAGGCACAGAAGAAGAAGGAATGATAGAATTTACTATCAAAAACAATACACTTAAAATAGTAAAAAATTATGCCTTTTTAAATAACATTAAAGATATCACCATCGACAGCGAAGGGAACCTTTGGATTGCAACTTTGGGCGAAGGAATATTCTTCTATCGTAGAAACGTGCAATTCAATTCATTTGCACAAGAAGTTCAGTTCAATACAGAAAACGGACTTCCCAATAATCTTATTCGAAAACTATTTATAGATAAAGAGAAAAATTTATGGATTGGCAGCTACGGAAGTGGACTCTTTCAATATTACGAAAGTGCCTTTAACGTCATCTTATCAAAAATAAATGAAAAAGACGTATCGTTTACATCAGTATTTGCACACAACGATTTTTTGTATGCAGCTTCGGAACATGGCGAAATTTTCAAAATTCATACTATAAACACGCAAAACTATGAAATCATAAAAATAAACGAACTCTTAAATTACCGAATAACAGCCCTTTTTATCGATAATCAAAATTATTTATGGATCGGAACCGAAGAAAAAGGACTATATGTGTTAGATTTGTTAAAACAAAAAATTATTCATCGTTTTGTTTTTGAAGATAAACTTCTGAATAACATTAGTAGCATAGATGGCTTCGGATTTTATCATTGTATTGGCACCAAAAACGGACTCATCATTATAAATACGGAAAAACAACCTTTTTATCAAGAAGTACTAACAACCGTACAAGGTTTACCTCATAATTATATTAACCATGTGCTATGTGATCTAAAAGGACAAATATGGATCTCTACTCCTACAAATTTTATTACCAGATATCAACTCGAAAATAAAAAAATAATATTAGATAAAATAAATTTAGCCGATATCATTAAAGTTAGTGCCATGTGTCTTGATAATAAAAGACAACTATGGTTAGCTACCTATGGGAATGGCATATATAAAATCGATTCGGTTATTACCAACTATACATCGTACAATGGATTGTTTTCTGATTATACTTACTCCATTATTGCCGATGAAAATGGAACTATTTGGGTTGGACACAGACAAGGAATTTCGTCTATTAAAGGAAACACCATCCGTACTTTTTCAAAAAATATTGGATTTTTTGCCGATTGTAACCCCAATGCCATTAGTATTGATAAAAACGGGTCGATATGGTTTGGAACAACTCGCGGATTGCTTCGTTACAACTACAAGAAAAGTATTATCAATAAAATACCTCCTACTGTTACACTTACAAGCATCAAAATCAACGATATAGAACACATTATTACACCTCGCATAGAATTAGAATCGGGACGATATAAAATACAACTAACTTTTACAGGTATATCACTTCGCGAATCGGAAGGCGTTACATTTCGCTATATGCTCGAAGGATACGATGCCACTTGGTCAGAAATTACCACTAACCGAACCGTTTTATACCCCCGACTCGAAGAAGGCACATACATTTTCAAAGTAATCGCATACAATTACGATGGAATTCCCTCTGCAAAGCCCTATACATTAACTATTAAAATTTTACCGCCGTTCTATAAGCGATGGTGGTTTATTCTTGTGTCAATTTTAACAATCATTTATGGATTTTACATTATTTTAAAAATTCGCGAACGCAATCACAAGCGAATGGAAAAAATATTAAAAGAAAAACTCGACCAGCGTACTAAAGAAGTAGTGCGACAAAAAGAACTTATCGAACGAAAAAACAAAGACATTACCGATAGCATTCAATATGCCAAACGTATTCAGGAAGCTATTCTGCCTTCATTATCTCAACTGCAACAATTTTTTCCCCAGTCGTTTGTAATATATATGCCCCGCGATATCGTTAGCGGCGATTTTTACATGTTCCAACCAAAAGATAATAAGTTTATAATTATTTGTGCCGATGCAACAGGACATGGCGTTCCTGGTGCTTTCATGTCGCTCATTTCTAGTACTATACTCAAAGATATATTACACACACAAACTATCAACAAACCTAGTGAGCTATTGTACAAACTCGACTATGAAATAAGTCAAATATTTAATAGAGAAAACTCTGAAACACAAGACGGACTCGATTTATCAGTTTGCATTTACAATCCTACTCAAAAAACTCTTCTTTTCGGTGCTGCCATGCGACCCCTACTTGTATTTCACAATAATCAATGGGTTTATTACAAAGGCAGCCGTTATTCTATCGGAATATCTAAATATCAAATAAAGAAAGAATTTGAAGATATTGTTATTCAGCTCGAAAAAGGCGATCGTTTTTATATGTTTACCGATGGGTTGCCCGATCAATTTAGTACCGACAACAAAAAACTAAAAGTGAGCCGACTTATTCATTGGATTGAAGAAGTACAACCGTACTCAATGAAAGAACAACTTAACGAAATTAATAAAAAGTTACTACTTTGGAAAGGCGATCAACATCAAATAGACGACATACTTCTAATTGGTGTTGAAGTTTAAACATCGCTACATTAAAATTTGTTAAATTATGACTTAAAGAATTGATTTTAACAAACACAAGTATTACTTTTGGTAGGTTTTTTGAATAACCTAATTTAAAAAAATTTTTTCCTATGAAAAGCTTAATGACTGTATTTGTTGTAATGCTGTTTGTTTCCTATAATACTATAGCACAAACTCAAACAGCAAAAATTACTTTTGCCGAAGAATCATTCGACTTTGGCAAAATTGCTGAAGAAAAAGGTCCTGTTACCCATGAATTTTCTTTTACAAACACTGGCGCTCAGCCACTCATCATTCAAAATGTTAAAGCATCGTGCGGTTGTACTTCGCCCGATTGGACTAAAGATCCTGTATTACCTGGCAAGAAGGGATTTGTTAAAGCTACATTTGACCCAAAAGGACGACCCGGTCCATTTAACAAGTCCATCACTGTTACAAGCAATGCTGAAAATGCAACAGTAGTGCTTACCATTAAAGGCGAAGTAATTCCTAAACCCAAAACCATCGAAGATGATTATCCAATGCAAATTGGCAATATTCGATTAAAAACAAACCACTTGGCATTCATTAAAGTGTTCAACACACAAATAAAAACAGACAGCATTCCTGTTGTTAACACTTCAACCGAAAATGTAAAACTTACTTTTACAAACATTCCTCCTCATCTATCTGTAAAAGCTGTTCCTTCCGAACTTAAGCCAAATCAAAAAGGTCGCATAGAAGTAACTTACGATGGCAACAAACAAAAAGATTGGGGCTTTGTTATGGACAGAATAGATATGCTTATTAATGGCAAAGCCGACCCCAATAATCGTATTTCTATTAGCGCAACCATTGAAGAAGATTTTTCAAAGCTTACTCCCGAACAACGTGCCAATGCTCCTAAAGCTAGCTTCAACACCAACGAATTTAATTTCGGAACAATTAACGAAGGCGAAAAACGTGAATTTGACTTTGTACTGACCAATAATGGAAAAAGCGATTTAATTATACGAAAAGTTAAAGCGTCGTGTGGTTGTACTGCCGTTACTCCAGCCGAAACTGTTATCAAACCAGGCAAATCTACAAATGTTAAAACCATTTTCGACTCTACCGGAAAACCGGGCAAACAAAATCGAACCATTACGGTTATTACCAACGATCCCGAAAATTCTACCATTACACTACGTGTAACGGGCGATGTAACAAAAAAGGCTGAACAATAATTTATTTCAATTCATAATTAAAACGCTATGCGTACGCATAGCGTTTTTTCTTTGTTAAATTTTTAAAAATTCATTAGATTTGTAACAGATGATTATTGCTGAAAATATAAACAAATATTACGGCACTTTGCATGTCTTGAAAGATGTTTCGCTTACTATAAAAAAAAGTGAAATTGTATCTATTGTTGGTGCAAGCGGTGCTGGCAAAACTACGCTTTTACAAATTTTAGGTTCTCTGCAACAGCCAAATTCAGGAACAGTGTGGGTTGACGGAGTTAATATCCACAAACTTAAAGAAACAGCCCTTGCTAAATTTAGAAATCGGAAAATAGGCTTTGTTTTTCAGTTTCACCACCTGTTGCCCGAATTTACTGCTTTCGAAAACATTTGCATACCGGGTTATATTGCAGGAAAAACAAAAAAAGAAATTGAAAAAAGAGCATACGAGCTTTGCGAATTTATGAACATATCCCATCGTTTGCATCACAAACCTCAAGAGCTGTCGGGAGGCGAAAATCAGCGTGTTGCTATCGCTCGAGCTCTTATCAACAATCCCGACGTAATTTTTGCCGACGAGCCCTCTGGTAATTTAGACTCAGCCAATACTCACGAATTATTTTCCTTATTCTTGTCTTTGAGAGAACACTTTAAGCAAACATTCGTTATTGTTACACATAATTCCGATTTAGCTAATATCTCCGATCGCATTCTGCACATGTCTGACGGACGTATTGACAATGAAATAATATTGAATAAACAAGCTATAGCTTCAGAAACAGAACACTAACAATTGCAAATACACCAAAAGCAGTAATAATTGCACCCATAATTTTATTCATCCACCATAAACGACGCAGGCGGAATTTGTGTCGAAAAAAATTTACTGCACTCACTAATAAAATCCACCATACACTAGCTCCTATAAAAATACCTATAACCAGTTCGAACATTTCAAACCATGTACTATTATTTGGAATAATTCCAAAACCTGCAAAAACAGCACCAAACACAAAAACTGTTAACGGATTTGATAATGTAAGTGCAAATACCGAAACAAAATCAGCATATAGCGAATTCCCTCTATTTCGTTGCTTTCGGATTTGTATTGCAGGATTCGTTAAAAAAAACTTTAAACCTAAGCCAATCAGAATAATACCACCTATTAAGCGTAAATACATTTGTTGAGTTTCAATAAAATTGTGTACTGCACTTATTCCAAAAGCAGCTACAACAGCAAAAAATGTATCAGCACTTGCTGCACCTATACCCGAAACTATTCCATTTTTCAATTTGCTGTTGAGTGTTTTTTGAATGCAAATTAAACCCACAGGTCCTAAGGGAATAGAAGCCGAAAGTCCAATAATAAACCCGTTAATTAAATATAGCAATTCCACACAACAAAATTAAGAAAAAACAAAAAGATTTACATTACTCTTTTATCTCATCAAATCGTTTCATTATCTCTTTATCGTTGAATTCTTTCGATAATGAAAGTATCACTTCTTGAGGAACATTATACAAATCGAGTAAAATTAATCCATCCAAAGCGTCATTAAAATTAGGATCTAAATTAAATCCCAGTATTCGAGCATTTAATTTCAGATATTTTTTTAACAATACTGGTAGTTTAAAGTTATTTACTTCAATTTCTTCAATTAGCTTGTCAAGACTATTTAAATCTCCATCGGTCGATTCGAGCAATACAGAAGTATCCATCTCGGGCAAATCGGGCTTAAATTCTGTCCGTGGTTTAACATAATCGCGAAACTCGTTCTCGAAGTAATATTTTTTGATAAAATCTATAATAATTGCTTTTGAAGCAGAACTGTAACTACTACTTATGCTCACTGGACCAATTAAATAACGATATTCTTCGTGCTTCAATAAAAAATATAAAATTCCTTTCCATAATAAGAAGAGTGAAATAGGCTTTTGTTGATATTCTTTTACAATAAACGAACGACCAAGTTCGAGCGATTTCTTTAAAATAGGGAATAATGCTTCTTCAATATAAAATAACGTCTGAATATAAAATCCTTTAATTCCATACTGCGACATTATTTCTTTACCTTTGCCTATTCGATATGCACCTACAATACATTTTGCCTCTTCGTCCCAAATAAACAGATGATAATAATATAAATCGAATTCATCGAGATCGATACTCTTATTAGTTCCTTCTTTTACCTGGCGAAAGGTTATTTCGCGTAATCTGCCTATTTCGTTCAATACCGATGGAATGGCTACAGCAGGAGCACAAAAAACTTTGTAATTATTAACCTTAAACAAGGTATATTCTTTCCCTAGCGAATTTATCTCATTCTCAATAATAGACCGGTCTATTGATGGTGCAATAGGCTCAGCTTCTTTATTTAACGATGGAAAAAACTGGTTGACATTTAGTGGCGAACCTAAAGCATACGTTTTTACACGCAAAAAACGTCCCAACTGAGATATGCTTGTAAACGACTGAATTAATTCAGGTTTTATTTCTTTCCCTATACGGCAATTGATATGAAGATTATTCCTAAAAAACAATTCTTGTGGCAAATAATTATTTTCGCTCATGTACGAGAAATGTTTCAAGAATGAAACATACCAGGGTTGTTTTGTTTCTGTAATAAATGCCGGATAAACAGGAACATTTGCCATTTGGATAAACTTAATGATTGGTTGCTGCCACCGAGGGTCGGTTATCATATTGACATGTTTCTGATACGACGCTATTTCGCCAGCAGGAAAAACTATTAAACATCCACCTTCTTGCAAATGCTGAAAAGCTGTCTTCGTCCCTTTTATTCGATAAGTTTTGGGCTCAGTTTCGTCAAGTGTATCAATAGGTAAAATAATATCCTTCAATGGCATAATTTTTCGGAGTGTATAGCTTGCCATTATTTTAATATCGCTGCGTTGAGTACTTAGTATTTTATAAATAATAAGCCCATCAATACCTCCAAAAGGATGGTTACAAATTACAATACATGCACCTGTTTTAGGAAACCGTTGCAACTCATGAGTATTAAATGTAAACCGCAAGTTGCTTCGCATAAATACGGCATTGATGAATGTTTCGGTATCGTCGTACTGATGTTGAATATAGAACTGATTGATTTTTTTTACTCGTGTAGATTGAACTAATAACTTAAAGAATCCCTTCTGTCCTATGTTTGAAAAAATGGCTTTTACAACATCTTTATTTGAGATTAAAGACATGTTCACTCTTTTTTTACATTACAAAGATGTTAATTAAAAGTTAATTTCTAAAATATTTACTTGTTAAGTATGTATTAATTTTGCAACGATTATGAATCAATTAAAACAACAGCTCGATAAGTTATACCATAATATCGACGCACAACGGTTTATTCAAAACGATCCTATTCAAATACCTCATAGCTTTAACCAAAAAGAAGACATTGAAATAAGTGGCTTTTTAACCTGTATTATTGCATGGGGCAACAGAAAACAAATCATTACCAATGCTTATCGAATTATTCAACTCATGGAATTTCAACCACATGAATATATTCTTCGTCATAAAAATGCCGACTTAAAAATATTTCGAAATTTTAAACATCGTACTATTACAGGAACAGATATCGCTAATTTATGTTCGGCTTTAAAATTCATATATTCTGATTGTGGTGGATTGGAAAACATTTTTACGTTATCATATCTTACACATCGTGATATTTTCTTTTCCTTACAAAATGCATATAATACATTTGCGAAACTAATTAAAAATACACACACTATACGACAAATACCCGATGTTTCAAAAAAATCAGCCGCTAAACGATTAAATCTTTTTTTACGATGGATGGTTCGTAACGATTTCATTGATTTTGGTTTATGGAAAAAAATAAATAAAGCAGATTTGTACATTCCGTTTGATACTCATGTATTGTTTGCTGCCAAAAATTTAAAATTATTAAACCGAAATCAAACCGACTGGAAATCGGTATATGAATTAACCCATCAACTTAAAACTCTCGACCCCACCGATCCTATCAAATACGATCTTGCACTATTTGAATATAGCACATCTCAAAAATTAGTAACTCACGCATAACCTTCTACCTTTTTAATTCTTTCTGTTCTTAAATTCCTATCACCATAACTCAAATTATATCATAGTATTCCATACAAAGAAAATAAAGCACAAAATTTTATTTACTTTGTGATTTCATTCAGTAAACTATCATGAACCAAAAAATAAAAATTGTAAACGATCCCGTACATGGATTTATTCAAATGCCCTCCGGAATCGGTTTCGAAATTGTAAATCATCCATACTTTCAACGACTTAGAAACATTAAGCAACTAGGAGTTGCCTATTATGTTTATCCGGGTGCGGTTCATTCTCGTTTTCAACATTCATTGGGCGCATATCATCTTACACAACAAGCCATTGAAGTACTTCTGTCAAAAGGGATACCCATCACAAACGATGAAATAGAAGCAACCCTTTTAGCCATATTATTGCACGACATAGGACACGGACCTTTTTCTCATTCGCTCGAACGCAATTTACTTCGTAATATACATCACGAATACATAACGCTTGCCTTTGTTCATTTTTTCAACCAATTATACCCACAAAAGCTTAATTTGTGCTTAAATATTATTAAAAACAACTATCACAAAACTTTTTTACATGAACTTATCTCAAGCCAATTAGATATGGATCGCCTCGATTATCTCAAACGCGACAGCTTTTATACTGGTGTTTCGGAAGGTATAATCGGAACCGAACGAATTATTAAAATGTTAACTGTACACAACAATCATCTTGCCGTTGAAGAAAAAGGAATATATTCGATAGAAAAATTCTTAATTGCACGCAGACTTATGTACTGGCAAGTTTATTTGCATAAAACTGTATTAGCAACTGAACTAATGCTCTTATCTATTTTCAGGCGAGTAAATTTTCTGTTTAACGAAAAAAAAATAATTCTCCCCGAACAACTACAAACTTTATGGAACAACCATTGGACATACGATGAACTTTTACATAATCCCTCATTATTACAAACATTTGCCGAACTCGACGACTCTGATATTTTAGTGTGGATCAAACAATGGAGTAACCACAACGATAAAGTTCTTTCTTTGTTATCGCAACGCTTTATACAACGACAACTATATAAAATTCAGATGACACGCGAACAAGTAAACGAAGAACTCATCGCCCAATACAAAAAAAAGATTCAAAAACAATTTTCATTATCAGACGAAGAAACCAATTATTTTGTATTTTCCGATTCTGCCGAAAATCACGCCTATAGTATCAAAAATAATAGAATTAACATACTTATGAAAAATGGAGAAATAAAAGACATTGCCGAAGCTTCTGATATTCTGAACATTAAAGTACTTTCAAAAAACGTAGTCAAATACTTTGTGTGTTATATTCCTGAATGTCTGTAAAATTAAAAAAATTTAACATAAATTTGCAGAAAAAAATGAAATTTTCAGCATATCAACTTGCTCAATTATTAAACGGCGAAATAGTTGGCGACGGTAGTGTCGAAGTCTCGGGAGTTGCAAAAATTGAAGAAGGAAAACCCGGTTGCCTATCATTTTTAGCCAATCTTCAATACGAAAAATATATTTATCAAACTCAATCGAGCATAGTATTAGTTAATAAAGATTTTGAACCTAGCAAACCTATAAAAGCAACTTTAATAAAAGTTGACAATGCATACAAAAGTTTTGCTCACTTATTAGAAATTTGCTCCAAAGAACTCGATAAACATCCTGTGGGTATTGAATATCCTTCATTTATTTCGTCGAATGTAAAGGTAGGACGTAATGTTTACATTGGTGCATTTTCGTATATTTCGAACAATGTTGTAATTGGTCATAATACAAAAATTTACCCTAACGTTTTCATTGGCGAAAACGTAACCATTGGTGATAATACCATTATTTATTCAGGAGTTAGAATTTATAAAAACTGTATCGTTGGTAATCATTGTATAATACATTCCAATACTGTGATAGGTTCCGATGGATTTGGATTTGCCTCTGCCGATCATTCCAACAAGAAGATACCCCAAATAGGTAATGTTGTAATTGAAGATTTCGTTGAAATTGGTGCAAATTGTTCAATTGACAGAGCAACCATGGGAAGCACCATTATTCGCCAACAAGTTAAACTCGACAATCTAATACAAGTAGCTCATAATGTTGAAATTGGCGAAAATACTGTAATTGCCTCACAAACAGGCATATCGGGCTCCACAAAAATAGGAAAAAACTGCATGATTGGTGGACAAGTTGGCATAGCCGGACATTTAACCATCGCCGACGAAGTAAAAATTGCTGCACAATCAGGAATTGGCTCCAGCATAACTAAAAAAGGAGAAATTATACAAGGCTCACCTGCGTTTAACATTAAAAAATATCAAAAGTCGTATGTTCATTTTAAACATTTACCCGAGATTATTAACCAACTAGAATCGCTTGCCAAAGAAGTTGAAGAACTTAAAAAATTAACCAACAAATAACTTGCTTCATTCAACAAAATATTGTTGATAAATAATAAAATACATACTTACATCGTTTAATTCATAACGTTAACTTAGTGCGTTTAAATTAATTTATCGAATTATGTTATTACTACAAGTTGTAAATGATGTCAATCAAGCCGTACAGGGCGAGTTATCGTTATCATTATGGGACTTAGCCATAAAAGGCGGATGGATAATGTTAGTTTTAGGTTTGCTCAGTATTATTACGATTTACGTATTTGTAGATCGTTTTTTGGCAATTAAAAATGCAAGCAAAATAGACCATAAATTTATGGATAACATACGCGAATACATTCTCGCCGGCAAACTTGAAAATGCACAAGCCCTATGTAAAGCTCAAAACAATCCACTTGCACGCATGATAGAAAAAGGTATTAATCGCATTGGTCGTCCATTAAACGATATTAATGCCGCTATTGAAAACGTTGGCAAACTTGAAATTGCTAACCTCGAAAAAAGTATTGCTATTCTGGCTACTGTTGCTGGTGCAGCTCCCATGCTTGGTTTTCTTGGTACTGTTACTGGGATGGTGCGGGCATTTTACAACATGGCTAATGCCGGAAATAATATCGATATTACTTTGCTATCGAGCGGTATATACGAAGCAATGGTTACTACCGTAGGAGGTCTCATCGTCGGAATTATTGCTTACATTACATACAACTACTTGGTCGTTCGAATTGAAAATTTGGTTTACATGCTCGAACGAAATACTACCGAATTTATGGATTTATTAAATGAACCCGTGAAATAATACATCGCTTATGGCAATACGTTCTAGAAATAAAATTAGCACACAGTTTAGCATGTCAACCATGTCCGACTTGGTGTTTTTACTTCTTATCTTTTTTATGATTACATCTACATTAATATCGCCCAATGCATTAAAATTGTTACTACCCCGAAGCGACAATCAGGTTCATGCTACCAAACCCATTACTACTATTTCCATAACCGCTAACCTCGAATACTATATCGAAACTCAACCTATCCCTTTCGAAAACCTTGAAGCTACATTACAACAAAAGCTAGGTCCTGTTACCGATCCCGAAAATGCACCCACTATATCGCTACATGCCGACCGAACTGTTCCTATTGAATATGTAGTAAAAGTAATGAATATTGCAAAAGACAACAAATATAAACTCATATTAGCAACTCAACCAAACTAATGAATACTTCAAGTATCAATAAAAACAGTCTTTTAGCTACAATTATTTTTCACATAATTGTGGTTTTATTATTGCTTTTTTTAGCACTACGTGTACCACTTCCCTTACCGGGCGAAAAAGGAATATTGGTTAATTTTGGGACAACCGACGACGGAGCTGGGGTTAACGAACCTCAGCAAGAACAACAACAAGTCCCCAAACAACAAGAAAAAGTAGAACAAACTAATTTGACGCAAGATTTTGAAGAAGCTCCTGTCATTAAACAAATAGATAAAAACAAACCAAAACAAGAAGAACAAAAAACCCAACAAACACAAAAAACCGAAGAACAGCGAACAGTAAATCAGAATGCTTTATTTCCGGGCAACCAAAATTCCAACAATCAGAGCGAAGGGGAAAGTACGGGTATTGGAAATCAGGGTAATCCCGATGGCGATCCTAATGCACTCAGCCATCAAGGCAATCCCGATGGTGGTGGAAATTCGTACAATTTAGGCGGTAGAGGATTAAAAGGAGCATTGCCTCGTCCTGTTTATCCTGGCAACGAACAAGGAAAAGTTGTAGTAGAAATATATGTCGACAGATACGGTAATGTAGTAAAAGCTAATGCGGGAATTAAAGGCTCAACTATTCTTTCAAAACCATATCTTGACGCAGCACTACAAGCGGCAATGCGAGCCAAGTTTGACGCTAAACCCGATGCTCCCGAATTGCAACGTGGTACTATTACATACCGTTTCAGCTTACAATAATTTATCGAAACAATTCTTTTCGTTGTATCTTTTTACCATCTTTTCGGTAAAAATTAATAAAATAGCTACCTGGCTTTAATTCTTGAATATTTAATTCGTAAAATCCATAATCGTTAGGCAATGGATTGTAAATAACCTTTTTTATTGTATATAAAGTATCGGATATTTCTATTTTTTCTAATAACCCAATTGTACTAGCTTCAATATAGTAAACGGTTTGTTTAAGCTGAGAAACTGTTGTTGGTTGAATTACTACTGCCGATTTTTTTTCTTCAGCAACTTTTGCATCTTGTTTTGCAACAAGATTCTTTTCCGGTGCAATTGTTTTCTTTATGCTAATATCCCCTTGATGTCGATCGACTTGCAAGGCTTTGCCTGATGATATTTCAGGTTTTGTATTATTTAACCAAAAGAAAACTACAGCCGAAACTACTATTATCGCAACAATGGAATTATATATCCACCATTGGTTTGAAAATATAGAAGTTGAATAGGTAGGAATTTGCGACGATACCTTATCCCATATTTCTTCGGGCGGTGTTATTTCCTTATGTTCGAGTTGCTGTTTAAAGAAATCAGCAACATCTATGGGTGTATTTGGTTTCATAAGACTTTGGTTTTTATATTTAATAATTTTTCCTGCAACATTTTTTTTGCTTTTGAAAACTGCCCTTTCGACGTCATTACCGATATTCCAAGCATTTCTGCTATTTCTTTGTGACTGTAACCCTCAAACACATACAAGTTAAAAATCAATCGTTTCCCTTCGGGCAATTCTTGTATAAGTGCTATGAGTTCCTGCATAGTTAACCCCGAAATAACCTCATCGGCATCTATAATGAATGTATCTGATACATTGTCGTCAATTTCTTCCATGGGTTCCACATATCGCTTTATATGATCGAGTGCTGTATTGACAACAATTTTTCGTATCCAGCCTTCGAAAGAACCTTGAAATCTAAACGTTGGTAAATACTTAAAAACCTTAATGAATGCTTCCTGCAAAATATCATCGGCTTCCAATCGTTTACCTGAATATCGCATGCATACAGCATACATTTTGGGTGCATAGGTTTGATAAAGAACCTTTTGTGCAGTACGATCGTTTTTTAAACACTGTTCTATAATTTGTTTTTCATTCATGCAACTTTAGGTGTTTACGATGTGAACGATGCTTTAACGTATAAAACAATATTAGCATCTTTTCAATCGTTTTCAAAAATACTATAATTCCTAATAGAATGAAAAACAATCCAAACAACGTTCCTGCACTAAATATAATATCCCAAATTATTTGAAGCATATTATATCATTTTTATTGGTTGTACTATAACATTTTTTTGTAATAAAGTTTGTTTATCGAAAAAGAAGTCTCCCAACCGGTTGATCTCTTCTTTTACTTTATCTATCCAATAGCCTTTAGATATATCTAACAAACGATGCTGATCGTCGTAAACACGGCAGAAGTAAACTTCTTTATTTTCATGTTCGCGTAAAGAATGTAAAACAGGTTTTAAACAAAATTCTGTATCGCATACAAACAATAAACCAAGTACATCTGAAGCATCAATAGTTAAGCCCGACTGCAAAACTTCTTCCTTTTTTGAAATAGGAAGTTTTATACAATGTTTCTTGCCATACACATCGAAATATTCTAATACTAATGTTTTCATAATAATTACATTTTTAAAAGTAAAACACTAACAATAACCGAAATAGGTTTATTTAAGTAAATAATAATGCCGGTAAGAGCAAACATAATGTTAATTCCATACAGCAAGAGAACCGTATCTCGCTGACTTAAGCCCGACCGATGTAAAATATGATGTATATGATCTTTCGCTGGCATATAAGGCAATTGTTTATTCCATAAGCGGGTAATAAATACACGTATAGCATCTGCAAATGGTAAGGCTAAAATCCCTGCAATAACCCATAAAAACATTACTTTTTCATTTGTGTTGACTTGGGGAATATGGTAATGATACTGAAATGTATAAAATGAAACCATAACCAATAAAAATCCAAGCGACATTGAACCTGTATCGCCCATAAATATCTTTGCAGGATGCATATTATATACTAAAAACCCCAATAACGCTCCTGTAATAGCAAAACACAACCACGCAAGCGAATAATTGCCAAAATGAAAATTAAATAATCCGAATATCATAAAATTGATCGTTGCTAAACCTCCTGCCAAGCCATCCATTCCATCAATTAAATTGAATGCATTGATATAAAGAACTATAAAAATTGCAATGATAACAGGCTGTAGCAACGTTGGAACAAACGAAAATATTGTATGATCAAATAATAACGAATAATTAAAACCTGTTGATACAAATAAAACCGATGCTAATAATTGAAAAATTAATTTTTTATGCCAACGTAATCCGTATATATCGTCATAAATTCCCACAACTGTTAAAAGTAAAAGTGAAATCCAAAAATATCCCGATAAGTTATATTTTCCTGTTATTGCATACATTAAAAGCAATGAACCTATAATAGCCATACCGCCCATGGTAGCTGTCTTTTTTTGGTGTATTTTTCGTTCGTTTGGCACATCGTAGCAATTGAATAATTTATTTAACCTTACAATAATAGGCACTAAAAACACCGATAAAACAAACGATAAGCCTAATACAATCAACCAGAAAAGTGCACTCGATGCTATTTGAACTTCTGGTTTCATGACTGCTTTTTTTGATAAGACTTATTGAAGTAGTATATAGGTTTCCGTCAGCGGAAAAATTTTTTATTAGAAATTTATTTCGTTAAAGTATTACAACCTTGAAATCGACTTATTCACAAAAGAACTTGCATACAATAAAACAAAAGTTATGAATCCATTTAATACAATAAGTTCAAATCCGAATTGATATCCTGCAAACCAAGATGCGGAATTTTTATTTAACACATAACACAATAGGGGCGATGCAACAGCTATCCATGGTGTTGCAGCATCCCATACTTTTCGCTTTGTTAATAATCCATAAGCATACAATCCGAGTAAGGGTCCATAAGTATATCCTGCAACGGTAAACAACTCGCTAATAATAGCCTCATCATTAATAGTACTAAACAATACAACAATAACATACATCAATAATGCAAAGCCTACATGAATACGAATGCGTTTTTTATTTAGAGTTTTTTCGTCAATATCTTTTCGTGTTAGCCCAAGTATATCAATACTGAATATGGTAGTTAGCGAAGTTAGAGCACCATCGGCACTTGGGAAAGCTGCCGATATTATGCCTATTAAAAATATTATCGCTGTAATCCCCCCCATATATTGTAATGCAATGGTTGGAAAAAGATCGTCGCTTTTTGAAGGAATTACTATCCCTTGCTGCTGACTATACAAATATAATAAGGCACCTAAGAATAAAAATAATAAATTTACCACTGCTATAATTAAGCTATAGGTTATCATATTTTTTTGTGCATCGCTTACCGATCGGCAACTTAAATTTTTTTGCATCATTTCCTGATCCAAGCCCGTCATGGTAAGTGTAATGAACATCCCAGCAAAAAATTGTTTTAAAAAGTGTCGCTTATCGCTCCAATCGCCCCAATAAAACCATTGCGAGTAATTGCTATGGCTCACTTCTTTAATCAAATCGGCTATACTTGCATTTAGTGTTTGCGAAACAAAATAAATCGTTAAAATCACTGCGCCCACCATGCCAATTGTTTGCAATGTGTCGGTATATACCAATGTTTTAACTCCACCTTTGTACGTGTACAATAACATTAAAACAAGAAAAAATAAAGTAGTAACGGCAAACGGAATATGCCATGCATCGAACACAAATATTTGCAACACTTTAACAACAATAAAAACCCTAAATGCCGCTCCTAATGTGCGTGATAATATAAAAAATGCGGCTCCAGTTTTGTATGAATACTTGCCAAACCGATCGTTTAAAAAACTATAAATCGAAGGCAATCGCAAACGATAATACAACGGCAGCAATACTAAAGCAATAATTACATAGCCCACAATATACCCCAACACCATAGCCATATACGAGAACTGCGTGCTACCCACCCATCCCGGCACCGACACAAATGTTACACCCGACAATGAAGTGCCTACCATACCTATAGCCACCCAATACCATTTACTTCGCCTATTGGCAATAAAAAAAGTATGTGAAGTAGCTCCTCGCGAAGTTATCCAAGCAATTAGCATTAACAACGAAAAATACAATACCAAAACCAAAAAAATTACAACAGGCGACATAATATTTTTTTGCAAAGATGGAGAAAAAATGAAAACATTTTTTATTTTAATTAAATATAGCTAAATTAGCAAAAAAATAACCCCACGCAATGCGCAGGGTCAAGAATCCTTCGGCTTATAGCCTTATTGTGATTTGTCTTTCAGTGGCAAAGATAAAATATATTTTTAATATAAACAAACATTTATGAAAATATTAGCACTCGATTTAGGTCAATCATCAATTGGTTGGATAATTCGTAACACCAATTTTGAAAATGAAGAACAATTTACCAAATTTGGTGTAATAAACTTTAACAAAGGAGTAGGAGAAGAAAAAAACGTTGAATATTCCTTAGCTGCTGAACGAACAAAGTATCGTTCAGCTCGAAGATTAAATCAATCCCGTAAGTATAAACTCTGGAACACCTTAAAGAAACTTAAAGCAAAAGATTTTTGTCCTATTCAAGAACAAGCTTTAACTGAGTGGACCACTTATAACAAAGAAAGGTGTTTGAAAAGAAAATACCCGACATGGGACATTCAATTTGAGAAC
>JAOADU010000077.1 GCA_026417155.1 Bacteroidales bacterium
AGATGTGTATAAGAGACAGGCCTAATATGAATCGATACCCTCCAATAATTTCTTTGCGCTTCGGACTCCATACAATAAGTTGCTTATATGGTATAGGTGCTGTGTCAAACTCATCTATATCTACTTCTTCACCTGTCCCTCCTCCTGCACTTCGAAACGTAAGTTCTCGCAAACGACCTATCTCTCGCATAATGTTTGGCGAATCGTGTGCTGTAACACAATAAATCAAATTGCCCCCATGATTGGTTCGACGAATGAATTTATCTTTTGTAAGTTCTTTTTTTATCAACTCAAGGGGAACTGGAGAAATAATCCGTTTGGGAATATTTTGTTCCATGCTTACTTATTTTTTAAATTATACACTTTCTCTTGTACAAATAACGCCCATTCCGTTGCTGATTTGTCTTTAGTAAATTGCAAATAAGAAATCGGGCTACCAAAATAAATACTCAATGTGTTTCCAGTTTGTTTGTACATCTCGTCTGCTAAGTAAAACATTTCTATATTGGCTTTAATTCCTAGCATTGTTCTTAATTTGTATAAGCGATAAAAGAAATTAGAATTTTTTGCATCAATAAATACGGGTATTATGTCGCGTTGATATTTTATTGCTAAATTAATAAACGATTTTTTCCACGGAATATCTCGTATTTGTCCTTTTATTTTACGACTAACTAAACCAGCCGGATAATATAAAATATGAACATCGGAACGAAATGCTTCGTCGAAAATTCGAGCATTTTCCTTATTTTGACTTCCAAAGTGATTTACTGGCAAAAATATGGGATGAAAGTTTTTTAAATGCAACAAAACATCATTAACAACAAAACGACATTCGCCAAAATTTGAATAAACAGCGTCAATTAAACACATACTGTCTATAGCACCTTGCGGATGATTTGAAGCAAAAATATAGCGACCCTGCTTGGGAACATTATCTATACCATATAATTGATACGAAATTTTAAAATTTTTTATGATTTCTCGTACAAAATCGTATTGAACAATATCTTTATTCTGCCTTAAAAATTTGTTTATTTCTTCTTGATGTAATACCCTTTTAATATAATTTATAATAAAGCCCGGCAGCCATTTTATCAAGCGTGGATTTTTCGATTCAATAACTTTTTCAATATCTATCTGCAGAACATCGTTATCGCTCATAATGTCAAAATTATTGCCTCAAATATAAGATATTTTTATGCTGAGAATAAAACTACAAAAACTTTTACAAACATTTTAACTTTAAGGCAAACTTTCATAAATAATATCAAGTATTTTGTTGCGAATGCTTAACGTGTTAATTTTTTTATTTTCTGCCGTAGGATAAACTCGATTCGATAAAAACACATAAACTATTTGAGTTTTGGGATCAATCCACATGCACGTACCTGTAAATCCCTGATGTCCATACGTCAACAGCGAAACTTTTCGGCTTACAGGCGAATCTTTGTCGGGGTTGGGCTCTGGCTTATCAAATCCCAATCCTCGCCTATTTTGCGGACAATTGTAACATTGCGTAAAATATTTTACCGTCGATGTTTTAAAATATCTGATTCCGCCATACATGCCATTCCACAACAGCATTTGTCCAATTTTTCCTAAATCGTTAGCATTCGAAAATAGTCCTGCATGCCCTTGTACCCCACCTGTTAGTGAAGCTCCCTGATCATGTACATAACCCCAAATTAGTTGTTGTCTAAACTCATTATCTATTTCGGTAGGTGCTATTCGTAACCGATTAAACTTATTCAACGGATTAAATGTTGTTGTTACGCAACCTAAGGGAGTATAAAATTTTCGGCTACAATATGTATCTAAGCTACTTTTTGTTTGATTTTCGACAATTTCTTTCATTAAATAGAAGCCTAAATCGCTGTACACATATTTTTTTTGTGGCAAAAGCTGAGAATATATGATGCGTTTTAGGATAGTATCCTTCATTGATGCTGCAGCATACAAGTTATCGGCGACTTTATAAGGATATTTTTCCGAATATACGTGCGAAAAATAGATGCTCTTTTTCGAAGAATCTTTTATCATTGTTTTGTAAAAAGGAATCCACGCAGTTAATCGTGCCTGATGCGATAAAATATCACCTATACTTAAAGAACCTTTATCGGTATTTTTTGTAAACGGCAAATATTCTGATAAGTTGGCATGAATATCAATTTTATCATCTTCGTATAACGACATAACAGCTAAAGTTGTTGCCGTTATTTTTGTAACTGAAGCTATATCGTAAATTGTTTGCAAGTTTGTTTTATATATACTATCGTAAAAAAGTTTGCCAAAAGCTTTATGATAAAACACTTTTCCATCTTTTATTGCCATTACCTGACAACCGGGAAATGCCTGATAATACATAGCTGTATTAACAATACTGTCAATACGACGTAATTTTGCCGAAGATATGTTCAACTCTTCGGGAATAGTATATTTTAATCGAATTACCTCCTCGGTTTTTATTCCAGTTAAATAGTTGTAATGGTTGGATATTTTTACAGGAAGCTTACCAGCAGATACGATTCCGCCAAATAAAATCTGTGCTGCAATATGCTGACTATAATAATTTGACTCATAAGCCATAAGCAAAGCATCAACATTCTTCAGTTCTGGAATAATGCGTAAACTGTAAGGACTTGTAAAAACACTCAATACTATACGTGCGTTAAGTGTTTCGAGTTGTTTATAGAAAGAAAGCTGCTCGTTAGTAATATTATATGTTCTGTAAGAATAACGATTCGTTTGATGAAATGAAGTGAAAATTAAGTTATACTTTTTCAATGTATCGAGTATTTTCTGTGTTTGTTTACTATCTGCTTTATCTGATAAACAAAATGTATCAATAGGAGCATATAACATAAGGGTTTCATAAAATGGCAGGCTATTTTTTTTATCAAAAATAACAGCAGCCATTTTTAGTGTATCCAGTCTTATGAATGGAATTAAAGAATTATTGTTTTTCAACAAGGTTATAGATTGTTCTGTCAATTTTCGTATTAACAATACATCTTCGGGTTTATTCAAATCTTGATATATTCGAGTAGTATCCACATAAGTGCATTGATTTAATCCTGCCCAATATTTAAGCTTTAAAATTCGTCGTACGTGCTCATTTAAGTCTTCGAGACAAATTATGCTGTCGTATAAAGCTTCTTTAATGTACTGTATCGCCCAAGGTATTTCTTCGGGGTATAATAAAATATCGTTTCCTGCTTGTAAGGCTTTTAGCGCCAGTTCGCCTGGCTTAAAATATTTGGTTGCCCCTTTCATATTTAAAGCATCCGTAAAAATTACCCCGTTGAATCCCATTTCGTTGCGTAACAAATCCGTAACAACTTCGGGCGAGAGTGTTGTAGGACGCTTATTTATTGGATCCAATGCCGGAACATCGAGATGAGCCACCATTATTCCGCCAATGCCTTGTTTTATCATTTGCTTAAAGGGATATAATTCGAGACTATCGAGCCGTTTACGCGAAAAATTTAAAAAAGGTAAATCGTGATGCGAATCGGTTTGTGTGTCGCCATGCCCGGGAAAATGTTTACCCACAGCTAAAACGTGTTCGTCCTGTAGTCCTCGCATGTATTCGTAAGCCTTTTCTACAACAAGCTTTTTGTTATCGCCAAACGACCGAACATTAATTACCGGATTTAAAGGATTATTGTTTATATCTAAGACAGGTGCAAAATTGATATGAATTCCTAATCTTTTGCAATGCTGTGCAATGGTTTTGCCCATTTGATAAATAAGCTCATTATCCTGAACTGCCCCTAGTGCCATCTGAATAGGAAACGAAAGCACACTATCCATCCGCATCCCTAAACCCCACTCAGCATCTATGCTAATCAATAAAGGGATTTTAGCTTTTTCTTGTAAATAATTGCTCATTAAAGCTAATTGCTTAGGGCCACTTTTGAAAAATATTATTCCTCCAATGTGATAATCTTTCACATAATTTGCTACCCGTTCCCAATGTTTTTTATCTTTTTGTGGATGAGCATCGATCATGAACAATTGCCCGATTTTTTCTTCAATTGTTAGCGATTTTAGTACGGAGTCAGCCCATTGTTCGGCCTTTCTATTATCCAATACGGACTTGTATCGTCGAATTTCGTCCACAGCAGAATGTTCGTCCTTATTAGTAAATGAAGTAGCTAATACAACAATGATGATAATGTACACAATTCGCCCTAGCATATTCAAAAATACGTTTAAAACTATGCTTTAGGCTTAAAAAAAATTGAATTTTTTAAACAAAAATTTGTTAAAAAAGAAACTTATCGGGCAATTTCATAATATCCATCGGCTTTAATTCTGACTAATGGTAGCTTTCTGTGTGTCTCAAAGTAATCGAATATCGGTTTTAAAGAATTCCAAAATTGCTGATGCTGAGGATATATCGTTTGCAAATCGTTAATATTTTGCTCATTCATCTTGCAAGGGAAAATATGTACGGGGATACGGCTTTGTCCTTGCGAAGCAGCCTCAATAGCAAGGATGTAAAGCTCTTTTATTGCTTCGTCGCCAATAGGAAAACAACCAACAGTAACACAGTTTCCATGAATAAAAATATCGTTACCACATTTATTCTGATAGCAAAACTTTACGTCGGATGCATTGGGATAATTTAATTTCAAAGATAATAAAAAGCTGCTATTAGGATTAAAATGTATTATTTGATATACTCCTTCGGGCATTTGTTCGTCGCCTTGCATTCGTTTAGGACCTGGCTTGCCCGATGTTGCACATAATGGATACGATGTAATATGTTTAAACAATGTATCGTTCTTTTTCTTACCCCATACCTCTAACAATTTTTCTTGTTTAAATATGCGAATGAATAATTGTAAATCATTTATTGATAAGTTAGAGGCCAATAATAACGTTTCAAGAATTGTTTGTTTTTCTTTATATGCTGCTGCTACACGTTGATTCGATTTTTGTTTTTCTAAAAACGTCTGAGCACCAAGAATATGCACAAGTAATGTTAGATAAAAAAAGAAAACAATACTCTTCATGTTAAAATATTTTGAACGGTTTATTAGAAGGATGAATCATAAACAAAATTTGTTTCGATATTTCATTCTCGTCATAAATATACAAAACCGGAGCTAAAGATAATACTTCTTTATGTATTGAAAATGACTGAGGATCGTAATACCAATTTTCAACAAACAAAATAGACTGAATGTCGTTGATGGGTAAATATTGAATGGAATCGTGTATTTGTAAACGCTTATATAGTTCCTCTTTTGATAGTTGCTTTGCTGTAAATGGATTATAAGTCTTTTGAGGATGTTTGACAGCCCATTCTAAAAGAATTTTAATGAGCTTTTGTTTATTTAGGCGTTCATTACTAAAAATACTATCTGTTAATGAAAATTCATAGATAATTTGTTCTGTTAGTAGTTGTTTTTGTTGTAAGCTATTGCATTTAACTTTACCCGTTAATTTCATGCGTTCATTTTCGCGTTTTACGGGCGACCAATACAAAATATTTTTTCTTAATGAAAACGTATGGCTTGTATCGAGTTGCCAGGTTTCATAAAAATAAATATCATAAAATTGAGCTGTATCGAAAGGTATGTTTTTTTCGTTTTTTAAAGTATAAAACCATTGATCTTTTTCTAACCTTTTAAATACCGTGTCTTCATATACTGGATTGTAAAGTACTAGTTTATTATTGAGCACATGCCAAAATAAAGAATAAATTAACGGTCGAATTTTGAATGAATTTTTCCACGGTAATTCTTGTTGCCACTCCGAATAGAGCGACGAAACAGTGATCATCGTATCTACCAATAAGTTTGTCGTTTGTGGTAATTTAGGACGTTCGATATGACACGAAGAGAAAAGTAAAAGAAAAAGAAAAAGTAAAGAAACTAACACTCTCATGTTAGCGATTCTTGGGGACAATACTCATCACAGGAATATCGGAATTATGTATAATTTCCTTTGCCAGTGAGCCTACAAAATATTTTATTACCTCTGTTTCTTGTTGTGTCATAATCATAATTAAATCGGCTTCTACCTTGTGAGCAAACTCGAGTAAGGTTGCGCAAATATTTTCATTTCCCGATTCGCTGGTAAGAAAGTTTTGTGTACATTCTACACCATTACTTTTTATATACGAACTAACTTGCTCGAGTTGCAACTTAAGGCGGTTCATGATATACGAATCGCTCGAAGTGTTTACTGTAACGGCATGTACAACAGAATTAAAGTATTTAGCAAAATGAATAGCATAACTAACTTTTTCGCGAGTTTCTTTGGTTAAATCGAGTGGCAATACAATATTTTTACAACCATCTCGGTGATGTTTACCTTTAATGGTAATTACAGGAAATGTTGCTTCGCGAATTAAGCGTAAGGCGTTGCTTCCAATTATTTTTTGTTTAATATCGTTAGAGCCTGTGGTTCCAACAATTAAAAATTTTACTTTAAGTTTTTCGGCTGTTTCTATAATAGTTTCGATCAACTTGCCTTTTTCTATAATAGGAACGACTTTAATGCCCGACTTTTCTTGAAATTCTCCAGCTAATTCGGCTAGTTTTGTTTTTAATTTTTCTTCAATATCACTTTGTTCTTTACTTGAGAATAAACCCCACAAAGCATTGTTTTCGGTTATTACATGAAGCAAATATATCTCAGCATTTACCATGCGAGCAATATTGAATGATTGACCTACTGCAATTTTCGATTGTTCACCAAAATCAACGGGAATTAAAATTTTATTCTCTCTTGTTTCCATATTTATCTGTTTGATTTTTAATTGACAAAGATAAAAAGTTATTCAATAAGTTTCTATATTCAATCTATTTTTTTCGGATTATCTACTAGTTCATCCAATAAAACATAATCTAAAACTTCTCTTATTGTAGATACATAACGAAATTTTAACCCTTTTAAATATATATCGGGAATTTCATCAACATGTTTTTTGTTATCTTTCGATAATATAATTTCTTTTATATTCGCTCGCTTTGCTGCAAGAATTTTTTCTTTTATTCCACCAACAGGCAATACTTTCCCCCTTAAAGTAATTTCTCCTGTCATAGCAATGCTTTTACGTACTTTTCTTTGCGTAAATGCCGATGCAATAGATGTTACCATTGTTATTCCTGCCGATGGACCATCTTTCGGTATAGCTCCTTCGGGAACATGAATGTGAACATTCCATTTTTCGAAAACATCTGTATGAATTTTAAGTTCATCGGCATGAGCTTTTACATATTCTAATGCAATTATCGCCGATTCTTTCATTACATCGCCCAGATTTCCTGTAATGGTTAAATTCCCTTTTCCGCGGCTTAAACTAGTTTCGATAAAAAGAATCTCGCCACCTGTTTGTGTCCAGGCTAACCCTGTAACTACTCCCGCAACTTCGTTGCCTTCGTATGCATCGGGTTCATATTCCGGAGGTCCTAAAATTGCCAAAATATCTTTTGACGTTATTTTTTTATTATACTTTTCGTTCATAGCTATTTTTTTGGCAATGGCTCTTATTACTTTGGCAATTTTTCGTTCTAAATTTCTTACTCCCGATTCGCGTGTATATTGCTGTATTATTTGTTCTACCAATGCATCTGAAAACTGAATTTGTTCGGGCTTTACACCATGTTCCTTTAATTGTTTGGGTATCAGGTGTTTTTGGGCAATTTGAATTTTTTCTTCAATTATGTATCCACTAACTTCAATCATTTCCATGCGATCGCGTAATGCAGGACTGATAGTATTGGTTTGATTGGCTGTAGCAATAAACAAGACTTTAGACAAATCGTAATCAATATCGAGGTAATTATCGTGAAAAGCATTATTTTGTTCCGGATCGAGTACTTCGAGTAGGGCTGCCGACGGATCGCCGCGAAAATCGGTGCCAACTTTATCTATTTCGTCAAGTACAAAAACAGGGTTAGAAGAATTGGCTTTTCGTAATCCTTGAATTATACGACCGGGCATAGCACCAATGTATGTTTTTCGATGTCCTCTAATTTCTGCCTCATCGTGCAGACCACCCAACGATACACGAACATACTTACGTCCTAATGCACGGGCTATAGATTTCCCTAACGACGTTTTGCCCACACCCGGAGGTCCATACAAGCACAATATCGGTGCTTTTAAATCGCCTTTTAATTTTAAGATGGCTAAATGTTCTAAAATTCTGTCTTTAACTTTTTCTAGCCCGAAATGATCTTCGTCTAATATTTTTTTTGCTTTTTTTAAGTTAAAATTGTCTTTTGTGTACTCATTCCAAGGCAATTCTAAAATTAATTGTAAATAATTGAGCTGTACAGAATATTCTGCAGCCGATGGATTCATGCGTTCGAACTTCTCTAGTTCCTTATTGAATATTTGAGCTACTTGTTTCGACCATTTTTTCTTTTTTGCTTTTTTTCGAAGTTCTTGAATTTCCTGTTCGAAAGGATTTCCGCCCAATTCTTCTTGAATAGTTCTTATTTGCTGCTGTAGCAGATATTCTTTTTGCTGACGGTCAAGGTCGAGTTTTACTTTTTGTTGTATATCGTTTTTTAGTTCAAGCAATTGTACTTGTTGCACGAGCTTTTCTAGCAATTGCATCCCTCGAGTTTTCAAATCGTTTATTTCAAGCAATTTTTGCTTGTCTTCGAGTTTCAAATCGCTGCTCGAGCAAATGAAATTAATAAGAAAATAAGCATTTTCAATATTTCTGATTGCAAACGATGCTTCGGAAGGAATGTTGTTCGATAACTTAATAATTTTAAGCGTAAGGTCCTTAAGCGATGATAACAGAGCTTCGTATTCTTTATCGTTTGTTTCGGGTTTTGTTTCGGGTAATGATTTTACTTTTGCAACAAAGTATGGCTCTTCGGAAATAAACTCTTCAATACTAAACCGACCTTTCCCTTGCAGTATAACCGTTGTTGTATTATCGGGCATTTCGAGAATTTTAATAATTTGAGCATAAGTGCCTATTTGAAACAATTGATTGGGTTTTGGGTTTTCGTGCTTCGGATTTTTTTGAGCTACAGTTCCTATTATTTTATTTGCGCTATTGGCTTCACTTATGAGCTTCAGCGATTTATTGCGACCAACTGAAATCGGTATTATTACACCAGGAAAAAGTACTGTATTCCGAAGTGGTAAAATTGGCAGCTCATTTATATCCTCAATTTTGGTTTGTTGATCGACTTCTATTTCTTCCGAAATTATAGGAATAAAATCTGATTCTTCTAAATTATGCATCTGATATGCTATGGATAAATCGTTTTTTGAAAATCCGCTCATACGTCTTGTCTTGTAAATTTGTCAGTTTTATTTGCAAAAAAGTATTATAGACAAGAATAATGCCAATTTTTTAATAGTTTCTAAATTTTTCTGTTTCGTTATATATGTGTTGTAAAATTTCTATATCTATATCATTTAATTGTTTGTTTCGTCGCTGCATTACCAATTGTGCAGTTTCTATAGCTTTTTCGAACTGATAATGCGTGTATCCTTGAGGACCACCCCATGAAAACGAAGGCACAAAATTTCGATGAAACCCATCGCCAAATAAATTACACGAAATTCCTACTACTGTCCCCGTATTAAACATAGTGTTAATTCCACACTTTGAATGATCGCCCATGATTAACCCAGCAAATTGAAGTCCTGTGGATATAAATTTTTGTTTCGGATAGTTCCACATTTTTACAATGGCATAATTATTTTTTAAATTAGAATTATTGGTGTCGGCACCCAAATTGCACCATTCGCCAATAACACTATTTCCTAAAAATCCATCATGAGCTTTATTACTATACCCCAAAATAACTGAATTGTTTACTTCGCCGCCAACTTTCGATTCTGGCCCTATTGTAGTAGGTCCGTATATTTTAGCAGCCATTTTTACAACAGCATGTTCGCACAAGGCAAATGGTCCACGTATTACAGAACCTTCCATAATTTCAGCATTTTTGCCAATATAAATGGGTCCTGTTTTAGAGTTCAAAATACTATGTTCTACTATGGCTCCTTTTTCAATAAAAATAAAATCTAACGGACCAGAATACGCATTAGTCTCTGACAATGGCTCACTTTTCCGACCTTTTGTCAGTATTTCGAAATCTTTGTAAATTTCTGTTCCATTTTTACTAAAAATATCGCAAACGTGAGTTAGCATGTCGGGTTTCGATTTGGTTTCTTTCTTATTAATGAGTTCATGGCTTTCGAAAAATATTTTTGTATGGCGATTATCGTATCGTGCAGCAATAAAAATATTGTTAAAAGTTAGGCTTGTATTGATTTCTAATTGCAATATTTCGCTAACAATTGATTTGTCGGGCAATATTGCACTATTAATAATAAAGTTATCTTTTTCTATTTTTTGTGGATATTTTTTTTGCAAATATGGCCTTGTACTGTAAGAAACATTTGCTCGAACATAGTTTTGCCATTTTTGGGCTATTGTTAAAATTCCTACTCTAATCTCGCCTACCGGTCGGGTAAACGTAATGGGAAGCAATTCGTCCCATAGATTAGTATCGAATAAAATTATATTCATTTTTTTATTGACAAAATTAATGCATTAAATAAATATATTTATGCACTTTTATTTAAAACAAAAAAAGCAGGGAAATTCCCTGCTTTTCATTAATAAACTATTTTTTACTTCGTAATAATAATGTTGAATAGGGAACAGAAAATTTTCCTTCTACTTGAACACCCAAAGAATCTTGCCCGTTAAATTCTCCTTCAACAAGACCATTAGTATTAAATTTTGTAAATTTAATGGTACCACTGGTTAAATTTCTATGCGATATTACTTGATGCCCATATTCTACAGAATAATCACTTGGTAAATTATATGTGTTATTAATCGTTGGATTTACGTTGATACCAGAAATATTAAACATACCAGTATTACTTACATGAACATAGATGGATAATTCTTGATTAAAATAACCACTAATGGTTGCGTTTTGCGCATTTCCGGTAATATTAAAAATAATTTGCCCACCAGCTTTTAAATAATTTTGACCTGGGGTTGCGGGCATAGTTAAATCTTTTTGAGTGTCTTGCGTTAATGGACCACTAATATACGAAGAAACATATTGACTTCCATACTTAGCCATTATTGAATAGCTTGTAGCATTTCCATCAACAACAATCTGATATTTCCCTTGGCTATTTGTAAACGTGTGTAAAATTTCGTTAGTATAGCTCGTATAATTATAGTAATTAATTTGTACTAACGCATTGGCTAATGGTTGTTGATTGCTGCTCCTTACCGTACCGTAAATTGCTACCAAACTACTGCCTTGGTTTATAATAAAATCGTATTGATAAACTTGCCCATCGCTTAAAGCATTGGTAATAGTATGGCTTTGTAATGCTGAATATTTGGGAGAAATAGTTAATCCTGCTAAACCTGCAGGAACAATGGCTTTATAAAAACCTGAATTATCTGTAAATACTAATTGATTGGCCACAACAATCGGAACACCCCCTATGCCAATTTCGTTACCACTGACGTTCTTTTTTACATAGCCTTCTACATACGCTTTGGTATCGAACGATTCTTCGAAACTCCAGTATGTAAAGTGCAATACTTCGCCTTGATAGCTATCGCCGGTTTTAACAGCACTTCCTTTACCTTGTTTTGCCCCTTGTTGTGGAGCATATACCCACATTTCAATATTGTTGGGCGCATTAGCAGCTAATTGTGGCGGTATCTTTATTTTAATTTTCGCTTTTTTATTATTTGCCGAATCTAATTGCAATTTATTGCCGTTGGCATCTTCTATCACAACATTTAAACCAGCAAATGGATTAAGCATAACATCATTGTTTGTAGAATCTTTTGCGTATAAATCGCCATTAAATACAAACATAGGATATTTTATCCATGTAGGATCGAGATAACATGCTTTTACTGTAACCATTCCATTGTATTGAGTGCCATTGGCTGTAACAAATGCGTTAGCAGGAAATGATACAACAGAGTTATTTGGTAGCACAACAGAATCGGCCTGACTACTATTAAATTGTTTCGTAGCTGCATATGTCATATCGTTTTCTGATATTAACCCAACGTTTAACACCACAGGTTTGCCTTGTACAAGTTGCCCCGAACGCTGCAAGGTAAAATAACCTTGTTTTTCGAAAGTAATTGTGTATCTCTGACCGCTAAACGTAGCACTTTGAAAATAGAATGTTCCCGAATAGTCTGTTGTAAAAGTTTGATTTCCTACTTTTACAGTTACTCCACTTAAAGGCGAGCCATAAACATCCACTATGTATCCCGAAACAGGTACCGTAATTGTTGTTGTTGGGTTGTTTGGTTGGGGGTCGTCTTTTCTGTCTTTTTTGCAAGAAACTAACATCACTGTTACAAACAGCGTTGGTAATAAAAGTTGAATTATTGTTTTCATAGCAAAAGTAATTTTATTAATATGTTACAAAAGTAAAGTTTTTTTCTATAAAACAAAATTACTAAGAAATAAATTAACAAATTAAAGCAACAAATATTTTTTCTTTAAGTGAATATTGTATATTTTCCATCAATTATTCTGTACAATTTGTACAAATAAAAATTTTTTCTCGTTCGGTTAATATTTTCTTCCGAAAATTCGTAAACTTCTTGTTTCGCCATATTTCTGAGAGCTTAGCATGTGTAATATTTCCCATAATAAATTCAGCATTTTTGTCATAACAACATGGTACTACATTCCCTTCATGAGTAATTACACATTGCGACCAAATACGAAAACATCTATTATTTAAACGTTTTTTTATTTTCCAATTGCCATTTTTTTTTGTATATCGACGATATATTTCATTGTGTGGTAAAAATTCGTATGAATAATTTATTTGCATAGATTTGAGCCGAAAAGTTGTACCTTTTAATGTGTTAACCCACTGTTTAATAATTGGAATTTCGTGTTCGTTAAACCGATTTACTAAGGTTTGAATAATTATTTTTGGTTTCGACTTTTTTAACTCCTTTTTTGCCTTAATTAATGATATAATAGCATGCTTAGTTTGGAGTACATCTCCGCCTTTGCGATATGCTTCATAACTTTGCTGCGAAAACCCGTCGAGCGAAATAATAATTTTATCTAAACCCGATTGAACAATTTGTTTGGCTATGTTGTCATCTATCATCTGTCCATTTGTAGAAATAACAACATTCATGTTATATTTTTTTGCAAGGCGTATCATATACAGTATATTGTGATGTAATAAAGGTTCGCCCTGAAAATATAAGTTTAAATAAAATGTCCTTGTGTAAACAGACTGTAATATTTTTTCAAAAACATCCATATCAATATATCCTTTCACACGTGTTAATTGCTGCATACCTGTCGGACATTCTGCACAATTTAATTGACAACAATTAGTAGGTTCTATGCTTAAAGCAAAAGGATATTGGCTTACATAAACTTTTCTAAATACAACCGAAAGAAAATAAGTTATTATTATTTGAATAAAATTAATGATGCGTGTAATATAAATCATGCTTTAATGTATGAACGAACAAACAATAAAAATAATGCCGAAACAATGGCAAATATTGCCGTTATAGTAAATGCAATAGATGCTCCCAATTGTGTCCAAATAATTCCCGTAATTGCACTAGCTATTATTGCCGATATACTTTGTAACGAATGAAATGTGCCTATTGCACTTGCAACTTCTTCTTTGGGCACAATATTACTTATCCATGCTTTTCCAATTCCTTCCGTTGCTGCAGCATAAAAACCATACATAAAAAATACTATCCATAACATAATATGGCTAACACCCCATGCCATAGCTAAATATACTACAGCAAATATCACCATCCCAAACATATATACGTAATTCAAACCTAATTTATCGGCAATAAAACCTGCAGGATATGACATTATGGCATACGATAAATTGTAAAATATGTATAAGGCTATAATCACATGATCATTCATTTGTTGTTCCTTTAATTTAAGTAATAAAAACATATCTGAGCTGTTGAATAATGCAAAAAGAAGAAAGCCTGTAATTAGCAATTTATAAGAAACTGAACTCTTTTTAACATAAGAAAAAAAAGAAAGAAAAGAAATTTTGACGGAATTGCTTACCTGCTTCTTTTGTTCTTTTAATAAAAAAAGCAACATGACAGAAATAATACCCGGTATAATAGTAAAAACAAACAACCATTTGTATTGGCCAGGATAAAAATAAAGAAATGCTAATGCTATAAGCGGACCAATAGCTGCTCCAAGCGTATCCATTGCCCTGTGAAACCCGAATACTTTCCCTTTTGTTTCGTGTGTTGCTTCTGACGATAAAATAGCATCGCGCGATGCAGTTCGTATCCCTTTTCCCAATCGGTCAAGCAACCGAGTAAAAAATATCCACCATGCATTAGAAAATAATATCATCAACGGTTTTGATATAGCACTAAGCAAATAACCTATTCTTACAAATGGCAATCGTTGTTGTATCTTATCAGACCATATCCCAAAATAACCCTTACTAAGTCCTGCCACAAATTCGGCAAACCCTTCTAAAAAACCAATGTACATGGCAGTATAATTCAAAGATGCTAAATAAATTGGAATTACAGGATATAACATCTCGCTGGCTATATCGGTAAATAAACTAACAAATGATAAAACAATAACTGTACGGGTTAAAATTTTTGCCATGTTTAAAGCATATTTCAGGCAAAGTTAGTAAATAATGTACCACTCTATACATTTTGTAAAATTATGTTAAAAATATGACAATCAACACTTAAAGGTATTATTTTTGTAACATACATAAGCAAAAAAGTAAGCATATGAAAACGATTAGAAAATATTTGAATTTTATGCTTATTTACATGGGATTGACAATATTTACTAACGGTTGCACGTTTGCTCAAAAAAAAGACGATCCCATGCCAAAACCAAAAGTACAATATCATGTTAATAAAGAAGTTGACGAACATGGCAACATTATTCGCTACGATTCTACTTACACATGGTCGTGGAGTAATATTGATTCAAATTACGAAGCTATAAATAACGATTCTATTTTTTCAAAATTTTTTAAAGATTGGAGGTCACCATTTGACGATGATTCGTTGTTTTTCAGTTTTAAGCCATTTTCGTTCCCTTCGTTCGACGATGAATGGTTTAATATTGACAAACAAATGCAAAAAATGATGCAATATCATCAGCAAATAATGAAACAACATGAAGAAATGATGAAACGTTTTCTTGAACCTAAACCTCTTATTCCTGCTCCCGACGATAATACAAATAAACCACAGCAAAACATGAAAAATTCGCCCACAAAAAAAACAAGTTCAAATAACCAGCAAGGAATTGACATGTAATTAATCCAAATATTATAATGCTATCAGGCTGACTGTTATAGTCAGCCTTTATTTTTTTTAAATTCCTTACATTTGAGCAATAAAATAAACCATGTAAATCATGAGCCATTATCATCAAATAATTCAATCGAAAAAATATACTTTTATTGATACTTCATTCGAAAACTTAATGCAAAAACGCATATATAAGGCTCTTCTTATATGTAATGCATACGATGCCTTTATGTTGGAAGAAGACGGAAGAATTGACGAACGATTATTCAATGAATATACTCAACATAGTTTACGATATCCTCCATTAATTATTCAAGCACATTCGGCTAAAGAAGCATACAAAATACTCGAAGAAGACAATGTTGATTTAATTATTACCATGCTCAACATAGGCGACGAAGAT
Organism: Bacteroidales bacterium; assembly: GCA_026417155.1. GTDB lineage: Bacteria > Bacteroidota > Bacteroidia > Bacteroidales > GWA2-32-17 > Ch61. The sequence continues at coordinate 15,729 of JAOADU010000077.1, forward strand.
CCTTTTATTTTAGCAAAAAATATAAAGCATAAATATCCATTAAAACCGATAGTAATACTTACACCCTTTTCGCGTGAAGTTTCATTACGCCTACAAAAAGAAGATTTAAGTGCTATAGATTATGTTTTTTGCTGGTTAGGTAATGCCGATTTACTTCTCGCTATTATCAAACTTATAGAAGACAAAATGAACCTCAAACACGATGTTGAAGAATGCGGTGTACAAGCAATTTTACTCGTTGAAGACTCTATTCGATACTATTCGTCATACTTACCGTACTTGTACAGAATATTGTTTCAGCAATCTAAGCGTTCCATGCTCGAAGGGTTAAACGAACACCAGAAAATGATGCTCATGCGTGGACGACCAAAAATTATACTAGCAACTAACTACAACGAAGCCGAAACATTATTCATGAAGTACAAAGAAAATCTTATTGGCGTTATTAGCGATATAAGCTTTAATAAAGATGGACAAAAAGACCCAGAAGCAGGATTAAAACTACTATACAAAGTAAAACAAGAAGATATTCACATGCCCTTTTTGCTTCAATCGAGCGATAGCAAATACGAAGAAATAGCTCATAAACTTGGTGTTGCCTTTATAAACAAATATTCCAAATCGTTATCGGTCGAACTTCGCAATTACATTTTAAAACACATGGCTTTTGGCGATTTTGTATTCCGAAATCCTCAAACTGGAGAAGAAATTTGCAGAGCAACTGATTTAAAAAGCTTGCAAGAAAAAGTACTTAAAGTACCCGATGAATCGCTCGACTATCACGTAAAACAAAATCACTTTTCGAAATGGTTAAATGCTCGAGCACTGTTCCCCATTGCCCGTATGTTTAAATATGTAACTGCCGAAGATTTTGACTCCCTAGATGAGATACGTACATTTATTTACGATGTTATCGATACTTATCGTCAATACCGCGGACGTGGTGTAATAGCAAAATTCGATGGTAAAAATATTGACGAATACCTTACATTTAGCCGAATTGGCGATGGATCATTGGGTGGGAAGGCTAGAGGCTTAGCTTTTGTCGATTTATTGATAAAAAAATATGAACTGCTCGATAAATGGCAAGGAGTACAAGTTTCTATTCCACGAACAGTGGTTATTAGTACCGATGTTTTTGATGAGTTTATGGAAACTCACGATTTATATAAAATTGCTCTTCGCAACGACTTGTCCGATGAACAAATTCTTAAATCATTTGTTGAAGCACGACTTCCTAGCAATGTTTTACAGGATTTATATGCATTTATATCAATGGTCAATGGACCTATTGCTGTACGTTCATCAAGCAAACTCGAAGATTCTCATTATCAGCCCTTTGCAGGTGTTTACAATACCTACATGATTCCTAAAATTTATAACGATTCAAAAATTACTTTACGCTTACTTACAGAAGCCATAAAAAGTGTTTATGCTTCAGTATTTTTCAAAGCTAGTAAATCATACATGACAGCTACATCTAACGTTATTGACGAAGAAAAAATGAGTGTCATTTTGCAAGAAGTTGTAGGTCAAACATACGATGGCAAATATTTTTATCCTACATTTTCGGGCGTTGGGCGTTCTATCAATTTTTATCCTATTCCTCCCGAAAAGCCCGAAGATGCTGTTGTAAGCATTGCTTATGGATTAGGCAAATATATTGTTGATGGTGGACAGGCTCTAAGATTTTGCCCCAAATATCCTAAAAAAGCCCTCCAGCTTTCGACACCAGAATTAGCTTTGCGTGATACACAAAAATACATTTATGCTCTCGATCTCGATCCCAATCATTTTATTCCATCGCCCGACGACGGAATAAATATTGCTAAACTTTCCATACGGGAAATTAAACATCATGCACCATTCAAATTAGTCGCTTCGACATACGACTATGAAAGCCACATGATACGCGATGGGTTATGGGAAAACGGAAAACCCATAATATCATTTGCAAATATCTTGCAACACAACATTTTCCCATTAGCCGAAATTACTCAACATTTACTTCAAATATCCCAAAAAGAAATGGGGAATCCTGTTGAAATTGAATTTGCTGTTAATTTAGATGTTCCCAAAAGCGAGCCAGTCAAATTTTACTTTTTGCAAGTGCGACCCATTGTTGAAAACAAAGAAATGGTAAAAGTTGATTTAGAAAAGGTCAACTTTTCTGAAACTATCATTGTTAGTAATATGGCTTTGGGCAATGGTTTAATGGATAATTTGTACGATATAGTTTTTGTAAAGCCTACATCGTTTAATCCCTCCAAAAACCCCGAAATGGCAACGATTTTGGAACGAATAAATGAAACTTTCTTAAAACAAAATAAAAATTATATCCTTATTGGTCCTGGTCGTTGGGGGTCGAGCGATCCATGGTTGGGTATCCCAGTAAAATGGGCACAAATTTCGGCTGCTCGTGTCATTGTAGAATCGGGCTTAGAAAATTATCGCATAGATCCTAGCCAAGGAACACACTTTTTCCAAAATCTCACTTCTTTCAGAGTTGGCTATTTTACTATTAACCCATATATGAACGACGGTTACTACGATGTAAACTTTTTGCTCAATGTTCCATGCGTTTACGAAGACGAATATATTCGTCATGTAAGTTTTAACAAAGCATGTAAAGTATTAATTGACGGAAAAACCAATCATGGTGTAATTTATAAACCTATTGAAAACTAAATCTTTTTAAAATTTCGTTGTAAAATAATTATGTTTGCATAAATTTATTAGCTATGAGAACTAAACTTAGTAATATCGACAAAATAAGACCCGATGTATCTATTATTTATCTAATGAACGAAACTTCTGATTTAAATGAATTAATATTAAGTAAACCCGAACAAGCATATGTACAAGAATGTATCCGCGCAAATAAAAAATTAATTCAAATACATCAATATTATCGGTACATGTTTTTTTATGTAATCAATAACGATAACGATAAATATTCAATTCTTGAAAAAATTCGAAGAGAATCCTCGACCATTGCCGACAAATTAAACGACGAACGAATTAAAGAAGTACAAATTGTAAATGCATTAAATGAAGCCGAATATTCGTTAGCTTGTGCCGAAGGACTTTTATTAAGCAATTACAAATTTGATAAATACATCACCAAAGAAAAATCCGAAAACAACGAAATTGAACAGATTTATTTAGTTGATTTTAAAAACGTAAAGCAACTTGAAACTTTACTTAATGTTTGCGATGCCGTATTTTTTACACGCGATTTAATTAATGAACCAGCAAATGTCTTAAATTCCATTTATTTAGCAGAAAAAGCAAAAGAAATAGCCCAAGAACATCAGTTATTTATCCACATTTATTTTAAGCCCGACATTGAAGCAATGGGTATGGGAGGGTTACTTGCTGTAAATAGAGGAAGCGTTGATCCGCCTGTTTTTATTCATATTGAATACAAACCACAACAAATAAACAATCAAAAACCTATAGTTTTTGTGGGCAAAGGAATAACCTTCGATTCGGGAGGCTTAAATTTAAAGCCCGGCGATAGCATGGACGGTATGAAAAGCGACATGAGCGGTGCTGCTGCTGTATTAGGAATTCTTAAAGCTGCTGCTTCAAATCAACTTCCTCTACATATAATTGGGCTAATTCCTGCTACCGACAATCGTCCCGGGTTCAACGCTTTTGCACCCGGCGATATTATTCGTATGATGGACGGATCGACCGTTGAAATGCTTAATTCAGACGCAGAAGGACGAATGATATTAGCCGATGCCTTACATTATGCAAAACAATTTACACCGGAGCTTGTAATTGATATTGCTACACTTACGGGCTCAGCAAGTGCTGCTGTTGGAAGAAATGCCACCGTTGCTTTTGTCAAAACGAGTGAAGATATTTTTAGAAAACTCGAAGAATCTGCTTTCGAAACTTGGGAAAGAATTGTTCGATTCCCTTTGTGGGACGATTATGCCGACATGCTAAAATCGAAAATTGCCGACATGAAAAATATCGGAAATCGCCATGCCGGTGCCATCACTGCTGCTAAATTTTTAGAACATTTTACAGACTATCCATGGATACATTTAGACATTGCAGGACCTGCTTTTTTAACTGAAAAAGATTCATACAGAGGCGTTGGAGGTACTGGTGTGTGTGTTCGATTGTTACATCGTTTTTTAGAAAAATGGTAATTTCCGAGCAACGTAATTATCGTATAAATAATAATTCCCTATATTTGGGCAATGGCCAATCCTGATTATCAACCAGCATCTCTATCTTATCGGCATGGTAGCGTATCTTTTCCATATAAGGTTTTACATTGTTCGAATACATAAATGCCTTTTCTTTTATATCTTCTATCATGTTGGCTTGTTTGCGAGCTTCTTCCATTGAAACTTTTAAAGAATATAAAGCAGAGATATGCTCGTTTAGTTCATCAATTAGCTTTTTATGTACATCAATTTTCTCTTCCGATTGGAATACTTGAACGTATTTTAAAACAATATCTAATAACCGTTGCTGATAATATAATGCCGTAGGAATAATATGATTATCTACTAAATTGCCTAATACTCTCGACTCGATTTGAAGTTTTTTTACATAATATTCTAAACGAATTTCATATCTTGCTTCTAATTCATGATGTTTTAAAATTCCAAAACTTTCGAGCAATTGAATGTTTTTAGGTTGAATATATGCTGCTAATGCTTCTACGGCAGAATTTGTTACTGATAATCCTCGACGTTTGGCTTCTTCGTGCCATTCTTTTGAATAACCATTCCCATCAAATAAAATATCTTTCGATGCGGAATAAAATTTTTGTATAGCTGTTAGTATAGCTTCTTCTTTATTTTTGCCTTTTTTCTGGTATATTTTTACTAAATCGTAAAATTCGAGCATTTTTGCTGCTACCGAAGTATTTAAAGCAATTAATGCTGCGGCAGGATTGGCCGAAGAACCAACAGCTCTAAATTCAAAACGATTTCCGGTAAAGGCAAACGGTGATGTTCTATTGCGATCGGTATTGTCGAGTAATATTTCGGGAATTTTGCCAATATCTAACGTCAACGCTTTTTTTTCCGAAACCGACAGATGATTTTGAGCAACTTTCGATTCAATTTCGTTTAATATAGAAGAAATAGTATTACCTAAGAATGCGCTAATTATATTTGGTGGTGCTTCGTTTCCCCCTAATCTGTGTTCATTGCCTAAACTGGCTATTGTTGCTTTCAATAAATCGTTGTATTCGTAAACAGCTTTTAGAACAATAGAAACAAAAGCTAAAAATCGTAAGTTGGTTTGCAGATTATTACCTGGAGAGAGCAAATTTACGCCGTTCGAAGCCATTAACGACCAGTTGCAATGTTTGCCTGAACCATTAATTCCAGCAAAGGGTTTCTCGTGCAATAATACTCTAAAATGGTGTCGTTCGGCAATTTTTCGCATAATATCCATCAGCAAAATGTTGTGATCGTTGGCAAGATTAGCTTCTTCGAATATCGATGCACACTCAAACTGATTGGGCGACACTTCATTATGTCGGGTTTTTAATGGAATGCCAAGCCGCCATGCTTCAATTTCTAAATCTTGCATAAATGCTTTAACTCTTTCGGGAATAGAGGCAAAATAATGGTCTTCGAGTTGCTGATCTTTTGCCGATGGATGTCCAATAAGCGTTCTGCCCGTAAGAATTAAATCGGGACGAGCAAAATACAAGGCTTCGTCCACTAAAAAATATTCTTGTTCCCAACCAAATGTTACATTTACCTTATGCACATCTTTAAAAAACAAGCTACAAACCTTTGTTGCGGCTTTATCTATAGCTGTAAGCGAACGCAAAAACGGAGTTTTAAAATCGAGTGCATCGCCATTATAAGAAATAAATATAGACGGAATACAAAGTGTTTTTCCTAAAATAAAGGCAGGAGATGATGGATCCCATGCCGTATATCCTCTCGCTTCGAATGTACTTCGCATCCCCCCACTTGGAAAACTTGAAGCATCGGGCTCTTGTTGTACCAATTTATCGCCAGAAAATTTTTCGATTACCATGCCTTCCTTGTCGGGTTCAAAAAATGTATCGTGTTTTTCGGCACTTGCTTCATTTAATGGCTGAAACCAATGAGTATAATGCGTTGCCCCATTCTCTATTGCCCATGCTTTCATGCCCAAAGCAATTTGATCGGCAACTTTTCGCGAAATGCGTACGCCTTTTTCTATTGCCTGCATAATTCCATCGTATGCTTCAGACGACAAATACCTTCGCATCTGAGTTTTATTAAATACGCATTTACCAAATTCCTCGGGAACTGAAATATTTTCTTTTGGTTCTAATATTTGCCTTTTTAATGCTTCTTCCAAAGCTAAAAAACGTAAAGTTTTCATTGTTTTAAAAATTTTAGCGAATTTAGGAATATTCTATTAAAATATCTTTGATTTAATATTTTAGCATGCTAAAAATGTAAAACTTTTGCTAAAATTTGATTTTCAATTATAAAAGTAATGATTACTTAAATGGCATGAATATTATTTTTCATTATATTCGCTAAAATATTTTGTTTTATGTCAACCGAATGGCAATATTTAATAGTTATTT
>JAOADU010000061.1 GCA_026417155.1 Bacteroidales bacterium
AGTTTTTAACATTAATGCCCCAATATGGATAAGCACGTTGATAGGCCATCCAATCGGATGGATGGTCGAATAAAATTTTATTATTAACATTATTATTACTTACTTTGTTAATAATCAATACTATAACTATTGATAAAGTGAGCAAATACCATAAATCGTAACGTTTCATAGTAATTTTTTTATCAAAATTAACTTGTTTATTCTTTAAGAAAGAATATTTTTCAAAAAAATATACAATTAAATAATATATTTGTAAAAATTAAAGTGTTAATAATTATTACAAAGAATAAATTATCATTAATATCTTTATTATTTTAAACATACAAGAATAATTTTATTTTATATAAAACGAATTTATCTTCAGCAGTATGGGATCAAATGTAAAGTACTGACATAGAGTAAGCTCGTTGTTGTTAATGATTCCGTACATGGTATCAGTGTCGGGTTCGGTTATAATGTTGTTGGAACTGTCTCTATCAATAAAAGTTTTTTGGTAAAGGCTTAATGTATATTTGTTTCCGTTTATTGTTTTTAACGTTATGTTTGCAATAGGAGTAAAATTTTTTAATGAATCGATTTTTTGCTTTACATTGTACTTTAACCATCGCGATACTTTTGATTTTACTATGCTTATAGCTGTTTCTTTAACTAATATTGTATCAAATGGTGTTATTGGTTCGTTGTTAATGTTAGTTAACTCGTATATACCTACTGATTTACGAATAATTTGATATGAATTTTTAATATCTGCTGGATAAACAACCTGTATAGAATATACCTGCGAGATAGGTACAGGGAAAATGCTTACATCGCGCCATTCGGTTTCGTCAGTAAAATATCGAATAGATAAATAGCCCATAAACCCGGGTTTATGTACAATAAAAGGTACCGATGAGTTTTCAAGTATCATGTATGTTCCTAAATGATCGGGAGTAGGATCACCTACAAAATAGGTTTTAACTAATTTATCATTGGCATAAATTTCTACTTTGGTAGAACGAGTAGCTAAAAGTTTTGTAATTTGTTCGAAAGAGTTTTTAGGCACAGGTGATTTGACTTGTATAGAAGCGATTGCATCAAGTAAAATGTTTATGGCATCTTGGCGAGCTATAAATTTTTTATTTACAAGCCATTTGTTTACGTTTATTCTTTCGAGCAAAATGGTTTCGTTATTTTTGTTAGCTAAAAATATTTTATTAACCGATGATGTATCGTCATAAGCAAAATCTTTTAATTCCTTTTTAATAGTTCCGTATTGATTAGTAAAAAATATTATTGCCGAAATGATTATTAATGCAAGAAAAACAATGTAGAGCCAATACTTCTTATTCATGGTTTTTATATTTTTTTGAAAAAATTTGTTTACGTAAAAAGGTAACGCTGATTCCGATCAGTATTAAAATAACAACAGGAACTAAAATGTTAATTATTTGTATAAAAGTTTTATTGTTTTCAACCAAATTTCTATTTAACAGACGAAGTTGAATTTCTTTTGAATGGAGTTCGCTAAAATTTTTACTGTCGAGCATGTATGAAATTAAATTCATTAAAAATTCTTTATTACCAAATGTTTCGCCTGTATATCGGTCGTATCCGAGGGGCAAGGGTTGTTGATTTAATCCTAATCGTCGCACATGATTACGAATTATATCACCGTCGCCAATGACAGCAATTTTAGTGGGGAAACTTTCTTCTTTGAAAGCAATTTCTTTAAAAGCATACATTTCGGGTGCAAGGCGATTGAGATATATGCTTTTAAACTTTCCTTCGAGTAAAACTGCAACAGGAATAAATGATTTAGTAAAAAATTCGGGTTTTATCTTTTGTTTAATAATTCCAAGACTAATTTGTACAGGTGCATTCAATACTCTTGAATTTTCGGACGTAGTGAGTAGAATGTTTTTGCTAATTTGTGGATCGTCGCCAACGGCATCAACGCTTGAAACAAATTGTCCTTTAACAACATTAACGTTTTTACCAATGGGATGTTTTGTGTTTGCCAATAAAAGAGGGAAGTAAACCCATGGAAATGGTGAAAATTGAGGTTGATTGCCTGCTATTGCAGTGTTAACAGGAATTATTGCACATTGTACATCTTGAATTAGATTCGGATTTACACGAGCACCATATTTGAAAAGTTGATCGCTTATATTCAAATTTTTTATTGTTCCTATGATTGAACTATGATATGCAAGGCTATCAATGTTGGCATCAACTGCATCGATCAACCATATGGCTTTTCCGCCATACATAATAAACTGATCAATTATATATTTATCGTATTCGCTAAAAGGATTTTGAGGATTGGCAATAATTATTAAATCGTATTTATTTTGAACACGAACAGATTGGGTTGTGCTGTCAATAATTCGTGTGGATAAGCTACTTATTTGGCTATCAATACTAACGCGTTCTACTACATAATACTCGGCAAGTGCGTTTGTAATATCGGCAACTTCCCATTCGTTAAGTTCGCCATGTCCTTCGATAAATGCTATTTTTTGTCCAAAATCATTTTTTAATTTTCTGATAGCTTGTATTAATGCAAATTCAACTTCTTCTATCGAGGCATTCAAATTTTCTTCTGGCGATAAGCTGATATTATTTTTTAAAAAATCTACGGCTACTTCTTTTCCGCCATATGATACAATTGCTCCCGGAAATACAATTCGCTGAATTAATTTACCATCTTTATCCTTTTCCTGAATATTTGTAGGAGTTAGTCCAAGTTTATATAATTGTTTTTGTAATTCTTTTTGAGCTTTTATATCGTTAATTGCTGTAGGATCTATAAAATCATACTGAATATTTTCGCCTGCATAGGAGCGAAATTCATCTAAAGTTTCTTTAATTCCTTTCTTTAAACGTAGGAAACCATAAGGCAAGTCGCCATCGAGATAAACTTTTACGTATGCAATATCGTTTAGCTTTTTCAAAATAGATTTGGTAGTTTCAGTAAGAGTATACCGTTTTTCGGCTGTTAGGTCAATTCTGAAAAAGAAGTACGATGAAATATAATTTATCAATATAATTGAAAAAAAGAGTATTGTAAGTTCTTGGTACGATTGAAATTTATATTTTTTACGAGTAGGTATTTTGTTTATTTCCATTTTCGGCTGGCTAATTTAGTTTTTGTTAATAAAATAAAGATCGTAATTATGCTAAGAAAATATACAATATCTCTCGAATCTACAACGCCTCGACTAATAGATTTGTAATGTTCGCTTATACCGATGTTGTAAATAATGTTGGAAAAACCTGAAAAAAATGGTAGTCCGCCTAAGGCATCAAATCCAAAAAAGAATACAAAACTTAATACAGCTCCTAAAAGGAAGGCAATAATTTGGTTATCTGTTATAGAGGAGGCATAAAGACCTATTGAAACATAAATTGCAGCAAGAAAAATTAAACCAATATACGACCCCCAAGTAGCACCACTATCGATATTGCCAACAGGATTGCCTAAGTACCAAATAGTTATGTAATATAGCAAAGTTGGAATTAATGCTACAATAACGAGCAACAAAGCTGTAATAAATTTTGCCACAACAATAGTAAGGTCGCTTATTGGGCGTGTAATTAATATGTCTAAAGTGCCTGTTTTTTTTTCTTCGCTAAACATACGCATAGTAACAGCAGGAACTAAGAATAAAAATATCCATGGTGATAAAATAAATACCGTATCAAGATTGGCATATCCGCTATCGAGCAAATTAAAATGTCCGGGAAAGACCCACGTAAATAATCCTAAAATAACAAGGAAAATAATAATAATGAGATATCCTGTGATAGATGCAAAAAAAGCAGAAAATTCTTTCATGAGAAGTGGCTTCATAAGAAATTTTTTTGGCATGCAAAAATAACGAATTTGTATGTTTAACTTATTTTGCTCCAATCATTTTTTTCATTCTTCAGTTTTTTTAACGTTAATTGTAATTGTGGAAATAATTTTAAATCGGGACTTTTTTGTAAAATAAATTCTGCTTCTTCGCGTGCTTTGGATAAAATTTGTTCATCGCCTGAATATCGGGCAATTTTAAGGTCAAACGGCATGCCGCTTTGTTGAGTTCCTTCCAAATCGCCAGGACCTCTTAATTCTAAGTCTTTTTCAGCAATATAAAATCCATCGTTCGATTCACAAAGTGTTTGAATTCGCATGTTCGATTCTTTGCTTAAGTTGTTTTTTGTCATTAAAATGCAGTACGATTGCTCACTTCCACGCCCAACTCTTCCTCTTAACTGATGTAATTGTGCTAAGCCAAATCGTTCGGCACTTTCGATAACCATTACTGTAGCATTGGGTACGTTTACACCTACTTCTATAACAGTTGTTGCAATAAGTATGTGAGCTTTGCCACTAGCAAAAAGTTGCATCGAAAAGTCTTTTTCTTGTGATTTCATTTGCCCGTGTAGTACAGCAATAACATATTTTGGTGGCGGAAACTCTCGTGAATAGCTTTCATATCCATCTTCTAAATCTTTGAGAGAAATTAATGTTTCCGATTCTTTTATTAAAGGAAATACAACATATACTTGTCTGCCTTTTTGTATCTGTTGATGCAAAAATTGAAATAATTTTAAACGTTGGCTATCATCAAGATGTATTGTTTTTATGGGTTTACGTCCTGGTGGGAGTTCGTTTATAATAGAAACATCCAAATCGCCATATATGGTCATAGCCAATGTTCTAGGAATAGGTGTGGCTGTCATCACCAATACATGAGGTTCGTTTGTGCTTTTTTGCCATAATTTTGCTCGTTGTGCAACACCAAAGCGATGTTGTTCGTCGATAATTACTAATCCTAATTTTGCAAATGTTACATCATCTTCTATAAGTGCATGAGTGCCAATTAATATGTTAATGGTTTGATCTTGTAAGCCTTTGTGTATTTCTTTTCGTTGCGAAATTTTACTCGAACCTGTAAGTAATTGAATATTTACAGGTAAATTATGGCATAATTCGGTAATAGTTTGAAAATGTTGTTGTGCCAGTATTTCTGTGGGTGCCATAAGGGCAGCTTGAAACCCATTATCGACGGCAGTAAGCATTGTAAACAAAGCAACAATAGTTTTACCACTTCCTACGTCGCCTTGTAGTAATCGGTTCATTTGTTTTCCCGATGATAAATCGTGCCGTATTTCGTTTAATACTTTTATTTGTGCATGAGTTAATTTAAAAGGAAGTTTTTTGTACAATAATTTAACAAGATTGTCTTTTGTTTTTGAAAAAATAAATCCCGCAACATTATTTCTCCTAAAGTATTTTAAACTTAATATTTGAAGTTGAATATAAAACAATTCTTCAAATTTTAGCCGATATTCGGCCTTTTTTTGTTTTTCTATGTTTTCAGGAAAATGTATTTGATATAATGCTTCTTTTAAGCTAATTAATTGGTTTCGTTGAAGAATTATCTCAGGTAAAGTTTCATTTATTTGCGAAGTGTATTGTTTAACAACTGCTTGAATTATTTTTATTATGACTTTGTTTGTAATAGCATGTTGTTTCAGTTTATCGGGTATAGAGTATTGTGGTTGAAGGTTTTGAATTAAGCTTTCTTCGAAAGTATTCCAGAATTCAATTTCAGGATGCGGTATATAAAGTGTACGATTAAACTCAAGTGGTTTGCCTAACACTACGACATCCGAAAGAATAGGGAATTGTTTTTGTATCCATTGAATGCCGTTAAACCAAACAAGCTCAATACTTCCTGTTTGATCGGATAATGTTGCTACTAATCGTTTAGATTTATTTTCTCCTACAATTTTATAATCAACAATTCTTCCTCGTATTTGAACAACAGGCAAATCTGTTGCTAATTCCGATATAGTATAAAAACGACTTCGGTCAATATATTTATACGGGAAATAATATAGAAGGTCTAAAACGGTTTCTATATTTAAATATTTTTTAAAAAGTTCGGCTCTCTTTGGTCCTACACCGCTAATGTATTGTATATTGTCGTTTAAGGTCATTTTATAAATCTTGAAAAACACGTGCTAATGAATAACCCGGAGCATCAATCTTTAAATCAAGAAAATAGCCAAATGGTGTTTGATACGCTTCATATCCGTTTTTTAATAAATCATTAAATAATGATTTCAAAGTTTGAATTGTAAACTCTGGCGTAGCCTTACTTTCTGATAAATGAGCAAATGAATGTAACAAGATTTTTTTTGTATTATTTTTTCTACAAATCCATTTAATGCTGTTTAATGTTTTTTTATGCAGGTTGTAATCAGCATACATGTCTTTTTCTTCAATTTGAATAAATGCAACCTGAATATTTTTTAATTGTGCTGTTTCGTCTATATCTGGTAAATCATCAAAAGCTTTTTGTGATGTGCGATATTCAAAATTATTACAATATATGTACAACACTTTCATTTTAAAATTTTAGAGCAAATTTACAAACAATGTGCATTAATATAAAAAATAAAAAAAGCTACCCTAACGGATAGCTTTTTAAAAATTTTTTAAAGCGCTGAATTATTTTTTCTTACCTTTTTTAGCTTCAGCAGCAGCAATTGAATCAGCTTTAGCTTTAGCAATAGAATCTTCTTTTGCTTTTGCAATGCTGTCTAAACGAGCTTGTTCAGCTTGAGCTTTTGCAATAGAATCTTTCATTAAAGAATCTCTTTTGAGAGAATCTAAACGAGCTTGTTCAGCAGCTTTTTCTTCTGCGCTTGGTCCGCAGGCTACAAATGACATCATGCCTGCAATCATTAAAATTCCAAATAACTTTTTCATAGGGTTTTTTTCATTTTAGTTAAACTGATGCAAAATTATATATCATTACTATACGTTGTTCACTTTTATGTAAAAAAATTTTTAATTTTATAAACAATTGTTTGTTAATTACTTAATGTGAATATTTTGTCCATTTTTCTAATAAAATTTGAAAATCAACCGGCAAGTTGGAATCAAAAAAAAGCAAATTTTTTGTTCTTGGGTGGATAAAAGATAAACTTTTTGCATGTAAGGCATGTCGAGGCATAATTTGAAAACAATTGTCGATAAATTGTTTAAATTTGGGTGCTGTAGATGATTTAACGATTTTATTGCCCCCATATTTTTCATCGTTAAAAAGTGGATGTTTAATATACTCAAAATGTGCCCGTATTTGATGTGTTCTGCCTGTTTCTAATTTGCATTCAATAAGGCTTACATAATGAAAATCCATTAAAACTTTATAGTGAGTAATAGCATGTTTTCCATGACTTCCATCGGGATAAACAGCCATTTTTTTTCGATCTTTTTGTGAGCGACCAATATGTCCAATAATAGTTCCTTCTTTATGGTCAAAGTTTCCCCAAACTAAAGCTATGTATGTTCTACCTGCTGTTTTATTGAAAAACTGATTAGCTAAATGTGCATGGGCGAAATCGTTTTTGGCTACTACTATTAATCCACTTGTGTCTTTATCAATTCTATGTACTAAACCCGGTCGTATAGATTCGGAGTTGCTTAGTTTTTGAAAATGATAAAGTAAGCCGTTGACCAAAGTACCATAATAATTACCTTTTGCAGGATGAACTACTAAACCTGCCGGTTTATTTATAACTAATAAATCATCGTCTTCAAATATAATATCTAAAGGAATGTTTTCGGGTATTAATTCGTATTCATTTGGAGGATAGGGAAGAACAATGCTAATCTCATCATTGGGCTTTACCTTATAATTTGATTTAACTGGCTTCCCATTGACAATAATGCAATTTGCTTCGGCTGCTTGTTGAATTCTGTTTCGCGATACCTGATTTAATCGATTTGTAAGAAACTTATCAATACGAATAGATGTTTGCCCTTTGTCTACAATGATGCGATGATGTTCGTAATAATCCTGACTTTCTTCGTTTGGTATATCTATATCAAATTCATCGGGCATCATGGGTGCTGAATCAATATTTTACCAGTATATGATTGCGTTGTATTATATAAATAAATAAAATACATTCCGTTAGCTAAGTGGTTGGTTTGTATTTGATTGCCTTGTCCTTGTATTACGATTTTTCCGGTAATATCTATTATGCGATACCAAACAGGCGAGTTTGTTGAAACATAAATGAATTCGTGAGCAGGATTGGGATAAAATTGTATGTTATTGTCAATATTTACTTCTTGTACGTAAATAATTGGATTTTTACTGAACACAGGTCTTATCATAAGTGTTCCTTGGTAGGGTATTTTATTCCATGCACCAGTCAGATTGTAAAAAGTATGTGTCGAATAATCGTAATTAAGGTCAAAACCTAAATTTAATAAATCGGTGGTTGTTTGAGTCCATCCTATGAATATAGTATCTTTAACATAAATAGCTGTATCTAACGAATAATAGTGAAATTGGTTGATACCGTGATATTCGGGCTTATATCCTTGCTTTTTAAGTATGATTTGCGATGGCTTTCCTTTATAATTATTCCATACAGTAAGGTAAAAATATTTTTGACTAGCATTGTTAAGTGTACGATTAAAGTACATGTATATACCGCGTAAAGTATCGGGAGTTGAAGTAACAAACATAGTTGCCATTTGTCCATTTTGAGCACCTGTTCCGGCTAAACCTATACCGTACTCGGCGGTGCCATCGTCAATAGCATAATAATTGCGAAATATTTGTATAGTTTTTAATGTATCGTTCCATTGCATATAATCGAACGATTGAAGGGCAGGGGCAGATAAATATGTAGTTAATTCGAAAATTGATTCTGTTTGATTATTTGAAGGAAAATAATTGGGAGATGTTTTGCGCTTAAAATTAAAGTACGACTGTGGTGAAATATTTTCGCTTCCCAACGTATCCATTTTAACTATTTGTTGAGTGGTAAGGTTATATATTTTTAGATTTCTTTGTACATTCACTATATCGTCAGAATAATTGTAATATTGTAAGTATAAAGTATCTATTTGAAATGAATTGTTTTGTTTATAATGTTCCCAGGGTATACTTACGTATGGTTCTTTTACGTAAGAACGAACATAATTTGTAATAGCCACATCGGGGAATACAGTATCTGTTTTGTGTCTGTTTTTATTTAAATATACGTAATCAATGTTCCAGAAATCGACATTACTTGCAAAACTTGGACTCGACAAAGATCCTAAACTACCATAATTATAGAATCGGAACTGAAACCCTTTTTTTAACCAAATGGTATCACGAATAGGAACCATTACTCTTTTAAAATTGTTACTCGATAATCCTTTGGTTGACCAAATATTTTTCCAATTCGAGCCAGGTACTTTAAATTGAAGTACGAGAGAATCTGTCGCATCAGGTTCATTCCCGCCGTTCCCCTTGCCTTGAAAAAAAAAGCTTAAATAAATAGAATCGGCAACTGAATAATATGAATAAAAAAATCGTTGAATATGTACATATTGCATTGATGAATTATCGTAATAATATAAAGAATCACTTACATCAATTTTATTCTGTCCAAAATAAATGTTCATTGTAGTGTTGTAAGTTGTTGGATGTAACATACAGTTGAACATATAGTTGCCGCTTTTGTAAAATAGAGAATCGGCAGGATGATAGATATTTTTATTTGTTTCATAGTAATATAGTAGTTGTGTTGAAATGGTAAATGGGTTTTGCGATGTTGCATAAGAAAGATTAATAGGTTTTGATGTAAGTATATCGGCTATGAAAGGATTTTGAGAAGCATGAGAATATACTTCGCCATTCATATTAATGATGTCAAATGTAGCTACGCCTATTGTTGGAGGGTTTATAGCAAAAGTTTTGTTGATATAAACATTTTGGTCGAGCCATAATTTGTTATCGGGATATATCGTATTTTTTGAAAAGTCATCAAAAAAAGGCAATTTAAGTGTGTCAATGTTTCTATTGCTTTGAAAGGTTTGGAATGCTTCACTAACAGCAGGGTTGTATTCTAATTTTAACAATACGGGTTGTGCAAAAATGCTTAAATAATAAATAATGAATAATGGTGTAACTAAAAAATGCTTTATCATAAATTTATTTCATTATCGGGTAATAAATCTTTATCCTTAGTGATCCATACATCAACATACGAACCTAATGAAACGGGCGTTTGATTTTTGCATGATGGTGATTGTTTCCAAATGAGGGCATTGGCAGAATCGGCCGAGGTTATAACGGTTTTATCGGCAATAATGGTACCTATGTTAAGGGATGCTGCCGAAAGTAAATCTTTTGCTTCTTGAAGTGTTTTACCTATTAAGCAAATTACAGAAGTTTTTTCATTTTGCTCGCCTTTGCCTATAATTAAATCGATAACTGAACCTTTTGCAATTTTAGTTTGAGGTTTTATGGGTTTCCCTTTGTATAGTTGCTCTATCACTGTTGTTGATATATCGGGAACATAAGTTAATTTACCAATTTTAAGTCCAAATAATTCAGCATCGGCGTATGCTTGACGTAATGAAATACCTCGCAAGTCGGGCATTGCTACCTTTTCATTTTCAAATCCATTGATTATTAAGTAAATAGTGCGATGTGGCTTGATTTTATGTTTAGGCTCAGGAGTTTGCGATACTACAGTGCCTTTAGGTTTGTCAATAAAATGTACCGAGTCGGACAACACTACTTTTAAGTTATATGCTTGAGCAGTTTGTTCGGCTTGTTCGAGTGTTAATCCAGTAAAGTTAGGAGTTTCTATAGCTTCTCCGTGATATGTATAAACGCTCAATAAGAAATACACTGCAATCAATAAAATTATTACAATAGATAATTGAATAGCAATATGCTTCCACAAATACTTTGATTTTATGATAGTTAATAAAGACATAGTAGCATGTATAACGAAAATGCAAAGATAAAATTATATTTTGTTAATAGAAAAATCTGTATGTTTATAAGTTTAATGTATCGGCAATAACTTCGGCTATATCTTTAACATAAATTTCTTCTTCTTTATGAAGTGTTTTTAATCCATCAGTGAGCATCGTTATGCAAAATGGACAAGAAGTAATAATAGTATTAGTTTGAGTTTCTAAGGCTTGTTCTGTTCGTAATACATTTATTTCTTTTGTTCCTGGTTCAGATTCTTTGAAAAATTGGGCACCACCAGCACCGCAACATAAAGCAAAACTTTTATTCTTATGCATTTCATTTATTTGATATCCCATTGATTTAATAATGTTTCGAGGTTGATTGTAAATATTATTGGCTCTTCCTAAATAGCATGGGTCGTGATATGTACAGTTGCGTTGAGTATTATGTATTTTAGGTAGTTTATTTTCTTTAATCCATTGATCGATTAGTTCTGTATAATGAAATACCTGACACGTAGATCCTAAATCGGGATATTCGTTTTTTAAAATATTAAAACAATGAGGACATGTGGTAATAATTTTTTTTATTTCATAACGATTGAAAGTTTCAATATTTTGCATGGCTTGCATTTGGTACAACATCTCATTTCCTGCACGTCTTGCGGGGTCGCCTGTACATGTTTCTTCCGTTCCTAATACTGCAAAATCAATATTTAAGTAATTCAGAATTTTTACAAACGAGCGTGCGACTTTTTTATATCTAAAATCGTATGCACCAGCACAGCCAACCCAATATAAATATTCGGGTTTGTGTCCCTGTGCATATACTTCGCTCATTATAGGCACTTTCATAATATTTTATGTTATGTATTTATCCAGTTTAATCGTTCGGTAGGCGAATATTGCCACGGAGCACCATTATTTTCAATGTTTGCAAAAACTGCTTGTAATCCACCTTGTGCTTTTCCTTCTTCCAAAACCAAATATCTTCGTAAGTCAATAATTATTTGAGGGTGATAAATATTTACCGGGCATTCTTTGGCACAAGCGTTACACAAAGTACATGCCCAAATTTCTTCGAGACTAATGTAATGACCTAAATAAGATTTATTATCTGTAAAGTTTTCATCTTTCAATAATTTTGGAGCTTTTTCATTCATTCGACTTCGTAAGTCCATTAATAATTTTCGTGGCGATAATTTTTTTCCAGTTTGAGAAGCAGGACATGCTGACGTACAACGACCGCATTGTGTACATGCGAGCGAATCTAAATATGTTTTCCAGGTAACATCTTCTACATCTTTAACACCAAATCGTGTTATGCACGACGATTCGTTATTATTAACTTGCTCATCGGGGTTCATCATCAATTTAAGCTCTTTAGTAATGCTTTCCATGGTATCGAGCTTGCCTAATGGTTCTAAACGACTAAGAAATACATTAGGAATAGATGTAAAAATATGGAAATGTTTAGAATACGGTAATATATTTGCAAAAATGAATATAAGTACAATATGTGTCCACCAGTACATGCTATAATAATCTTTAGCAATGCAACTACACATAGGAAACATTTGAGCCAAATATGAGCTTATTGGATAAATTTGTTGTTTTGTATAAATAGATTCTGTGTAGTTCATGCCTAAAAGTGAAATCATAAGAATAAGGATGAGAAACAGAGCCAGTAAGGCGTCTATATGGTTTTTACGAGTCATTTCTTGTCCATTGAAACGTTTAACAAAATGAAATATGCGACGAAAAATAAATATAACTACGGCAATGCTTATGAGAAAAGCAAAAATGTCGCCAAATGCCATTATTACGTTGTAAAAAATGCCTAAAAAGGAAAGCGATTTGTGTAAATTGAAAATTCCATCAATAACCATCTCAATGCTTCCAAATAAAATTACTAGAAATCCCCAAAAAACTATTGCATGTAATAACCCTGCAAAAGGGAAACGAAATATTTTTGTTTGACCAAAAGCTATTTTTAAAACTAATAAAATGCGTTTCGACCAGTTACTAACAGAGTGTTTTTTAGTGAGCTTGAAAAACTTATATAATCTCCACATGGAGAATGAAAAAACTCCGATGGTTAATATAAAAATCGAGATAAAAATAATTTGAGACGACGTCATGCTTTTATTTTTGCGAGCAAAAGTAAAGGAAAAAATGTTTAAAAAATTTGCTTTTAAGCATATTTCATATAAGATTTATTCTAACGAGTAGAATGATTTGTTGTAAAAACTTTGTTTACCTTCGCAGAAAAAAATGAAAATTTACAAATTTGGCGGTGCTTCGTTACAAAATGCCGACTATATAAAAAAAGTCGTGCAAATAATTCTATCAGAACAGTCAAAGCACTTGATTATAGTTGTTTCGGCTATGGGCAAAACCACAAATGCTTTAGAATTACTCCATCAGCATTACATGCAAAAATCTGATTTAATATATGATACACTTGAGCAAATTAAGTCATTTCATTTCAACATAATAAACCAATTATTTGAACCAACACACGAAGTACACAAAGAAATAAATTCAATTTTCAATATTTTGCTTGAAAAATTATCAACAAGCTCATCCAATAATTTTGACTTTGAATATGATCAAATTGTAATTTATGGCGAAATAATATCGTCAGTTATAGTTTACTATTTACTGCGAACGCATGGTATTAATCTTACATGGATTGATATTCGCAGATTATTAAAAACCAACTCAAATTATCGTGATGCAAGCGTTTTATATGAAAAATCATTACCCTTAGCTAAACAAATTATGGGAGAGCCAGGTTTATATATATGTCAGGGTTTTATTGGCAGCGATGAGCTTGGAAATAACACAACTCTTGGGCGTGAAGGTTCTGATTATACTGCAGCTGCATTGGCATATATGCTCGATGCTGAAAGTGTTACTATTTGGAAAGATGTGCCAGGAGTTTTAAATGGCGATCCTAGGATAATACCGAATGTTTGTAAATTAGATAAAATTACGTATAAAGAAGCCATAGAATTAGCATATTATGGTGCACAAGTTATTCATCCAAAAACAATCAAACCCCTACAAAATAAAAATATTCCGTTGTTTGTAAAACCTTTTTTGCAACCGCATGATGTAGGTACAGTCGTTCAAGACATTAATGAAGCTATTTCTTTGCCACCCATTTATATACATAAGTTTAATCAAGTTCTTATTTCTATTATGCCTAAAGACTTTTCATTTATTGCCGAAGATAATTTAAGCATTATTTTTATGTATTTGTCAGAAGCAAAAATTAAAGTAAATATGATGCAACTTTCGGCAGTCAGTTTTAGTATTTGCATCGATTACGACGATCGGAAGATTCCGTATTTTTTAAGCCGTATGAAAGAAAAATATGACGTTGTTTACAATACGAATCTTACACTTATTACCATTAGACATTATAATCAACATGCTATTGATGAAATGATACAGGATAAAAAAGTTCTTCTTAAAGAAATTAGCCGAAAAACTGCACGGATTGTTTTAAGATAATTTAATGTATTTGAACATACTCTATCATTTTTATAGAATTATTAAAAGTGTATCTTTGCGAAATATGCTAATTCGATTTAGTTCAATATGTTTTTCTTTACTGATTGCAAATATTTCAATATTTGCCCAATCATTGCTTACGGGTTATGTATATGAAAAGGTTACCGTGGCGAATCAAAAAAAGTTTGTACCATTAGTTGGTGCTAATGTTTATTGGAAAGATACACAAATTGGAACGACAACCAACGAGAAAGGGCAATTTAAAATAAAAAAAACAAATTCATCAAATATACTTATTGTAAGTTTTGTTGGTTACAAGTCAGATACACTTAGAATTCCAGAAGATCAAAAGGACATAAATATAGTTTTAGAATCAATCGAAATTCTTAATGAAGTGAATGTAGAAGCCCGTCAGAAAGGAGAGCACATTGATAAAATGAACCCTATAAAAACAGAAATAATTACAACAACAGGATTACAGAAACTTGCTTGTTGCAATTTGTCCGAAAGTTTTGAAAATTCAGGAACAGTTGATGTAAATTATAGCGATGCAATTACCGGAGCAAAACAAATTCAAATGCTGGGTTTAGCTGGTATTTATTCGCAATTACTTGGCGAAAATATGCCTCTTAATAATTACTTATCGTATTCGCATGGACTAACATACATACCTGGAACATGGATGCAATCTATTCAAGTTTCTAAAGGAACAGCCTCAGTAATTAATGGGTTTGAATCTATTACAGGTCAAATAAATGTCGATTTCAAAAAGCCTCATTTATCCGATTTGCTTTTTGCCAATATTTATACAAATAGCGAAGGTAGAATTGAACTTAATACAGATGTTAATTTTCATCTGAATGAAAACCTTTCTGCGGGAACTCTTGTTCATGCCGAAAATCAGATGCTAAAAAACGACCATAATAACGACGGTTTTTTAGATATTCCTTTAAACAAACAAATAAATATTTTTCAACGATTTAATTACGAAAAAGAAGATAAACTTTGTTTCCAATATGGAGTAAAACTGCTTTATGATGATAAAATAGGCGGACAGAAGTCGTTTAATTCGTTACAATCGCACGAAAGCCAATCTGCTTATGGAGTAGGAATTACCAATAAACGATATGAATTACTAACTAAACACGGATTTATTCTGCCCCGCCATTCAACTAGTATAGGATTACAAATTTCAGGAACTTATCATCAACAAGATGCCTTTTTTGG
Organism: Bacteroidales bacterium; assembly: GCA_026417155.1. Lineage (GTDB taxonomy): Bacteria > Bacteroidota > Bacteroidia > Bacteroidales > GWA2-32-17 > Ch61. The sequence continues at coordinate 15,506 of JAOADU010000061.1, forward strand.
ACACAATACTTTTAAAGCAGAAGAAAAATATTTATACATGAATACTATTTTTAATACATATCTTATCAATGATGACAATAAGATTGATGTAGGATCAAGTTTTATCTCTTCACACATTAATCAAAATATTAATATTCCTGGATTAGACACACTTTCAAATTTTAAAAATAATGTTCCAGGGGCGTTTGCACAATATTCATTTCATTACCAACGAATATTTTCAATAATTGCTGGATTTAGAGCCGATTATTCTACCTTATTCAAATCGTGGATTTATACACCGCGATTACATGTAAAATACGACATCAGTGAGCATACAACAGTGCGAGCATCGGGAGGCAAAGGTTCGAGATTCTCTATTCCTGTTAGTGAGAACACTAATTTTTTAGCTAGTTCGAGAGTTTGGTTTTTGCAATATGATAAATATTTAGAAGATGCATGGAACTACGGTATAAGCTACACTCAAAGAATTGAAATTGTGGAAGGCAAGCATATTCAATTAGTTGCCGATTATTATCATACTACATTCAACCGTCAGCTGATTATTGATAATATCAGCGATCCTCTAAAAATTCAAATTTATCCTTTGCAAGGGAAAAGTTATAGCAGAAGCTATCAGCTAAATGTTAATATGAACATTATAAAATCTTTGGAGGCAACGATTATAGGGCGATATAATGATGTTCGCATGACTTATTCCGATGGAATTTTAAAAGTTAAACCTTTGGTAGTACCATTTAAACTTTTGGGATCTTTTTCATACTCAACAATGCACGACAAGTGGTCATTTGATGTAACTGTACAATGGAACAGTCGCATGTCGCTGCCCAATATGAGTTTAAACCCTTATGCAACCCATATTTCTAGCAAATCCGATGCTTATACTGTTTTACATGCCCAAATAACTCGACGATTTAAAAAATTTGATATTTATATTGGTGGCGAAAATTTACTAAATTATAAACTTCATCATCCTATCATTGCATATGAAGATCCTTTTAGTAATTACTTCGATGCAACGTTGATTTATGCACCCATTATGGGAAGAATGTATTATATTGGTTTACGTTACAAAATTAAAAATAAATAACTATGAAACCTGTTTTATTTATACTGACATCAATGTTGTTTTGTCAGATAATGCTTGCTCAGAAAAAAGCTGAAATTGTAATACAAACTTCAGCCGAATGTTCCATGTGTAAAGAACGACTTGAAAAAGCATTGGCATATGAAAAAGGTGTCTATTCATCAAATTTAGATTTGAAAACAAGAAAAATTACCATCATTTATAATCCCAAAAAGACGAATCCCGATCATTTGAGAGTAGTTATTTCTAAGCAAGGATACCAAGCCGACGATATTAAAGCCGATCCTTTTGCTTATGAACAATTACCAGAATGTTGCAAAGTAGGCGGACATAAAAATGATGAGCATAAACATTAGTAATACTTAAATGTAACTATTCGCTCATTTCAAAAAAAATGCTGTATTTTTGCATAAATTCTAAATTAAATGAGAATCATTTTATTTCTTTTATTAGGTGTATTTGTTTTTGATGCCTTTTCACAAAACGGATATTATTTTGTGTTTTTTAAAAATAAAAGCAACAATGCTTATTCTTTATCTAATCCATCTTATTTTCTTAGTCAACGTGCAATACAACGAAGAATAAATTACAATATCTTACTCGATAGTACCGATTTGCCAGTTACACCCGATTATGTGCAAGAATTGAAAAATTTAGGATTATCGGTACATTTTACGTCCAAATGGTTGAATGGTGCAATGGTTAAAGTTACCGACCCAAATATCTTGGCTTCAATCCAAAATTTGCCTTTTGTAAAGAGTGTGAAATATACAAAACCATTAGTTACTCCTACTACAAAAATAAATAAGTTTGAACAACCCAAAAATTATATTTACGGAATGGCAAGTAATCAAATATACATGCTCAATGGGAATTACCTACATAATAAGGGGAAATTAGGGCAAGGCATGTTGATAGCCGTATTAGATGCAGGTTTCAATGGTGCCGATACCATTCCGCAATTCGATTCGTTACGTAATCAAAATAGAATACTCGCAACACGCGATATGATAGATGGTAATTTTGATAGTTATGTTTACGAAACACATCCACATGGTACAATGGTATTGGCAACCATGGCAACTATCGATAATGGCAATTATGTAGGTACCGCTCCACGAGCCCAGTATATCTTAATAAGAACTGAAGATGGGGCAAGTGAATATGTATTTGAAGAATATTGTTGGGTTGCTGGGGCTGAATTTGCCGATAGTTTAGGTGCAGATGTAATAAATTCTAGCTTAGGATACACGACTTTCGACGATACAACGATGAATCATACCTGGGCAGACTTAAACGGCAAAACTTCTGTAGCAAGCATTGCAGCAACAATAGCAGCTCGAAAAGGCATGATCTGTTGTGTAAGTGCTGGAAATTGGGGAAACGATTTATGGCGAAAAATTGGGATTCCTGCCGATGCCGATAGTATATTAACAGTTGGCGCTGTAGATGCACAAAAAAACTATGCCTTTTTTAGCTCACAAGGTTATAGTGCCGATGGAAGAGTAAAGCCCGATGTATGTTCGCAAGGGTTAAATGCAGCAACAGCATCAACTGCTGGTGTTTATACAACTGCCAGTGGGACTTCTTTTTCTTCCCCTATATTATGTGGTTTGGTTGCTTGCTTGTGGCAAGCTTTCCCACAAAAAAATAATATGGCAATTATTGATGCAATTAAACGTTCAGCAAATCTTTACAACTCACCTGATAGCTTATTGGGTTACGGAATACCAAACTTCGAAATTTCTTATCATTATTTAACTAACATTGAACCTAATTATTTTCAAGACTTCAATATATTATCTGTATATCCGAGCGTAACAAGGCAGTATGTAAATATTCAATTTAAGTCTGCAGTTTCCAATAAGCTAAATGTATCTATTTATTCCATAGATGGCAAACCAGTAATGAAAAATGAGTATTGCATTTCTGCAACTGAACGGGATGAAATAATTTTTGACGTAAGTTTATTATCCAATGGTTTTTATTTTTTAACTGTAGCTACAAAAGATAACATTTTTAAATATTCTTTTGTGAAAATAAATGAATAATGCAGAACGTATATTCACTTAGTCAGATAGCTGCAATAATAAAAGAAATTTTCTCTATTTCATTCAATGATTTTTTTTGGGTAAGGGCAGAAATAAGTGAGATACACGAAAATAAAAATGGACATTGCTATTTAGAACTCATTGAAAAAGATAAACTTAGCGATCGAATAGTGGCGCGATTTAAAGCAATTATTTGGAGCAGTACATATCGCTTTCTTAAACCTTATTTTGAACAACATACACAAACTACCTTAAAAGCAGGTATAAACATCCAAGTGAAGGTACAATTAGAATACAACGAACTTTATGGAATATCACTCATAATTTTAGATATTGATCCTACATATACTGTTGGCGACTTTGAACTGAAACGAGCACAAGTGATACAAAAATTAATTGCCGATGGTGTATTTGAAATGAATAAACTGCTGGAAATGCCATTAGTACCTCAACGTATAGCAGTAATATCTTCAGAAACGGCAGCTGGATTTCAAGATTTTGTGAATCATTTAGAAAATAACGAATATCATTTCAGATACGAAATAAAGTTATTTAAAGCCCTTATGCAAGGTGATGAAGCTGAAGCAAGTATTATAGAAGCATTAGATAAAATTAATTATGAGCAATTTGATGTTGTGGTTATAACAAGGGGCGGGGGAAGTCGTAGCGATTTATCTTGTTTCGACAGCTATTTATTGGCATTGCATATTTGTCAATATCCATTACCTGTTATTTCTGCTATAGGACACGAACGTGATGTTTCTGTTGTTGACATGGTAGCCCATACACGTGAAAAAACTCCAACGGCGGCTGCACATTTTATAATAAGCAAGACTTTAGAATTCTGGAACTTAATCGAAAATATCAATCAAAATATCTTACACAGAACAGAACTTTTTGTAGAACAACAGGGTGTCAAGTTACAACATCTCATTCAAAAGATATTTTATATTAAAGAGAAACACAATGAATACGAATATTTTTTTTATGAGTTATTTCGAGATTACCATACACTGCTCAATTCATTTATCAATAATAAACTGTTAGAACTCAATAATAATTTTAATGTTATTAAAATAAATTACACAAAAGCCTTTCAGAAAAATGCTGCTTTATTACAAATTAAACAAAATGAATTACTTAATAAAACACAACAAAATATAAACAATAAAATACAGCACATTATTAATGCTGAAAAATTAATAGCTAAACAGGATCCTTCTCATATTTTAAAGAAGGGGTTTTCTATTACTAAGAAAAATGGTAAAACCATAAAAAAATCGACAGAAGTTAATTCTGGAGACGAACTAATCACAACATTTTACAACGGACAAGTAACAAGTTATGTAAAATAAAATAATTGTTATGCCAAAAAAAGAGTTATCTTACAAGGAAGCCATGGAAGAATTACAAAAAATCATGGCATTATTAGATAATGATGAAATTGAAGTCGATGAAATGTCGGCACATATCAAACGAGCTGCTGAATTATTTAAATTTTGTAAAGAAAAGCTCAAAAAAACAAAAGAAGAAATAGACCAAACATTAAAGCAACTGGACGATATAAAATGAAAAATAATAGGCATCTGCTTCAAATTTGGTTTGTTTTTAAGCAGTATATCTTTTGGATGCTTTTTTTTCAATTTCTTCGTTCAATTTTTTTAATTTATAACATCAATGAAGCTCAAGGAAATAATTTTATCGAAATAATACGTGCTTTTACAGCTGCATTTGCACTCGACAATTCGGCTGCTGGTTATATTATGATGCTGCCATTAGTTTTAGGTATTTTTAAATCACTGTTCTTTCCGAATATTTTTTTTCAGGCCACAAAATTTTATCATTATTTAATTATTGTTATTGCTGTTTCAATTAGTATAGCCGAATTACCACTTTACGATGAATGGAAAGTAAAATTAAATTTTAAAGCTATTAGCTATTTAGTACGTCCAATGGAGGTTTTTCAAACAGCATCGGCTGCCAATATAATTTTCGGTACAATAGCTATCTTATTAATTACTGTTTTGGCAATAATTGTTTTTAATCGTTACGTTGCTCATAAAAAATATGCTCAAACTTCGTGGATAGCTGCGTTAGCTCATATAATACTGTTGCCTGTTTTTTTTATTTGGGGAATTCGTGGCGGATTACAACCCATTCCAGTCCATTTAAGCGATGCGTATTATTCAAAAAGCTACTTTCTAAATTTAGTTGCAGTAAATTCACAATGGAATGTGATGAACAGCGTTGTTAAAAACTTTAAGTATAAAAATACAAATCCATATAAATTTTTTTCTGACAATGATGCCACAAATACTGTAAACGAAATACATCACGTTGCCAAAGATACTACTATCGAAGTATTAAATACAAATCGTCCGAATATAATTTTAATTCTACTCGAGAGTTGGTCGGCCGATGTAATCAAAGCTTTAGGTGGATATGACAGCATTACTCCCGAATTTGACAAGCTAGCTTCCGAAGGCATTTTATTCGAAAACACTTATGGTACAGGTGGCTTAAGCGACGAAGGTATATCGGCAGTGCTTAGCGGACAGCCTTCTTTACCATCAGTAATTGTAGTTAACCAGCCCGATAAATATGTAAAAATGCCATCCATTTCTAAAGATTTAAAAAAAGCTGGATACTATAATTATTTTATTTTTGGTGGGCAGTTAAACTACGGTAATATTAAATCGTACATATATTCAAATGATTTTGATGAAATATACGAAGATAAAGATTTGCCAAAATCTTTATATCGGGGTCGTTTGGGAGTTCACGATGGTTATTTGTTTACTTATTTTGTTCATGATTTAAAACGGCTACGGCAGCCTTTTTTTGCAATGATATTTACGTTATCGAGCCATTCACCTTACGACCAGCCTAGCAATACAAAATTTTTCTGGGGTGGCGATGCTCAACACTATATTAACTCAGTTAATTATACCGATAGTTGTTTGGGAGCTTTTTTTAAACAAGTAAAACAGTTGTCATTTTATGATAATACATTGTTTATCTTAGTTTCCGACCATAGCCATCATTCGCCTCGAGGTTGGCATCCGTATGCAAAAGAATACCGACGAATTGTAATGTTGTGGTATGGTAAGGTTATAAAACCCGAATATAGAGGCTACAGAATAAAAAAATATTGTACACAAACCGATTTAGCAATAACATTATTAAAACAACTAAATGTTCCTAGCAGCCAATATTTATGGAGTAAAAATTTATTAAACCCGCATAGTCAATCTTTTGCATATTATGCATACAACGATGGTTTTGGTTGGGTATCCGATAGTAATTATTTTGCATACCTTAAAAGTGAAGACAGATTGCTTTTTCATTCTTTTTGCTCTCAAAACGATAGTTTGAAACACCTAAAATATGGCAAATCGTATATTCAAAAGCTATTCGACAATTATTTAAACATGTAATTCAATGAAATTCGAATTAATTGCTAAAGATAAACAGACTAAAGCAAGAGCTGGATTGCTATACACGTCGCATGGAGTTATCGAAACTCCTATTTTTATGCCTGTTGGAACAGTTGGAAGTGTAAAAGGAGTATTTCATAAAACATTGGAACATGATATCAAAGCACAAATAATATTAGCAAATACATATCATATTTACTTACGCCCAGGTATTGATATTATTACCCAAGCAGGTGGGATTCATAAATTCATGTCGTGGGATAAACCTGTATTGACAGATAGTGGTGGATACCAAATATTTTCATTATCCGAACGAAGAAAATTAACGAATGATGGCGTTCGGTTTAGTTCGCATATTGATGGGTCGAAACATTGGTTTACGCCCGAAAACGTCGTTGATATACAACGAAAAATTGGTAGCGACATTATGATGGCTTTAGATGAATGCACTCCATATCCTTGTACTTACGAATATGCAAAAAAAAGTATGCAAATTACTCATCAATGGCTTAAACGGGGTTGGAGTCAGTTTCATAATACTCAGCCCTTGTATGGATACGAACAAACATATTTCCCCATAATTCAGGGGAGTGTGTTCAAAGATTTACGAATACAAAGTACGGAAGAAATTTTAGCTTATAATTCTGATGGAATTGCCATAGGAGGCTTGTCTGTTGGTGAACCTGTAGAAGTAATGTATGAAATGATAGATATCGTTATTCCATTGATTCCTGAAAACAAACCTCGTTATTTAATGGGAGTAGGGACCCCTGCTAATATTTTGGAATCTATAGAAAGAGGTATAGATATGTTTGATTGTGTTATGCCCACACGCAATGGACGTAATGGTATGTTGTTTACTTCCAATGGAATAATTAACATAAAAAACGAAAAATGGAAAAATGATTTTTCTTGTATAGACGAAAATTCTGACCTGGATATTGATAAAAGATATTCTAAGGCATATTTGCGTCATTTATTTGTAGCTGGCGAAATGTTAGGACCTATTATAGCAAGTATTCATAATTTGCATTTTTACTTATGGCTTGTAATGGAAGCACGAAGGAAAATTATGGAAGGTAATTTTATTCCATGGAAAAAAAACATGATGGAAAGAATTGTAACCAGATTATGATTATTTTCGCAGGAATTTATCATCGAACATGCCTAAACTTATTTCTAGAATAGACCGTTATATTATCAAAAAGTTTATAGGAACGTTCGTATTTTCAATTTTAATTATTATTAGCATTGCAATAATTTTTGATTTTGCCGAAAGACTTGATGATTTTTTAGAACGAAAAGCTCCGTTCGATAAAATATTATTTGAATATTATTTGAATTTTATACCTTATTTTGTTAATCTTTTTACGCCATTATTTGTATTTATATCGGTAATATTTTTTACTTCAAAATTGGCTCAACGCTCTGAAATTATAGCTATGTTGAGTAGTGGCATTAATTTTAATAGAATTTTGTATCCTTATTTTTTATCTGCATTTATCATTGCTGTTTTTACATGGTTTTCATCGAATTTTTTTGTACCCCGAGCTACGAAAAAAAAATTGGCTTTTGAGGAAATATATATTCGCAATCCTTTCAGAAATAAAGATATTCATATTCACCGACAAATAGAACCTGGTGTATTTGTTTATATGGAAAATTTTGCTGTAGAAGGCGATATTGCATATCGTTTTTCAATGGAAAAGTTCGACAATAAACAATTAGTTTCAAAACTATTTACCGATTATGCCCAGTGGGACAGCATTAAACAACGATGGAAATTAATTAATTGTTTTATTCGGAATTTTCAAGAGAACGGTGAAACTATTATCCGACATGCGATGATAGATACTGCCATCAATTTGCGACCAGAGGAATTTAAACGACGTACCGAATTTGTTGAAACAATGGATTTTTATCGGTTGAACCAGTATATTGAACAAAAACGAATGGAAGGCGACGAAAATGTTGTTCATTATGAAGTAGTGCGATATCAGCGTTTTTTTAATCCACTAAGTATTTTTGTGTTAACTTTAATAGGAGTATCTGTATCGTCACGTAAAAAAAGAGGTGGCATTGGTGCTCATCTTGGATTGGGTTTGGGACTAAGTTTCTCATACATTGTGTTTCTTCAGGTTTCGACATACATGGCAATCGGTGGGAGCTTACCTTCGTGGTTAGGAGTTAGTTTGCCAACCATTATTTTTTCTATTATTGCAATATTTATGTATATCAAAGTACCAAAATAAACTACTAATTTGGTAAAGCTAACAGAGCTTGTTATTTTTGTATCAAAATTATGTTCAAACATATCATTCATAAAGCATTCTACATTTTTTCATTAGCAAGTATTATTCATATCCCAATACTTAATGTAGCTCGCATTTATTTAGTTTTTTGGTTTGTAGTAGGAATTTTATTTTTTATTCTGCATCGCAAAATTACATATGAATTGTTTCGCATACACTGGGTTATTCTGCCAATATTTTTATTATGGCATGTTTTTTCGTTATCATACACCAATAACTTATCTAAAGGATTGTTCGATATAGAAGTAAAACTTAGTTTTCTTATAGTTCCACTTTTATTTTATTTATTTTACCAAAATTTTAAACACATTATTTCTATTCGGAAAATGAAATACATGTATCTTATTTCACTTTCATTACTTTTATTTTTTCTTATCATTCGTGCTTTGGTAATGTATAATACGACGAAGAATATTGCCAGTTTTTATTACAACGATTTGTCTGCATTTTACCATCCATCATATTTAGCAATGTATATCACGGTAGCCGTAATTTTTTTGCTAGACTTTTTGTATAACGAAAAAAACGTATTAAAAGCTTTTTTTGTTTTTTTATGGCTCCTTGTTTTTCTTATTTTTCAATACTTTTTATCGTCCAAAGCAGGAATATTAACTACAAGCTTAGTACTTTTTATAGCAGCTTTTTACTTTGTAATTATCGAAAAGTTAACAATTAAACCTGTTGTATTATCGGCAATAACGCTAATTTTTCTATACATAGGTATTCACGACAATTATCGGTTTCGCCCAGTTAGCGAATCTCTTAAAAGTGCCGAACAAAACACTCAAACAACAGAAAGCAATGCAGTCCGCATCTTGGTATGGAAAGCGGGAGTTCATCTAATCTCTCAACATTGGCTTTTAGGAGTTGGTTGTGGCGATATTAAAGATGTGCTTTTGTCAGAATATGCTAAAAGAAATATGCAAGGTGCTATCGAAAAAAAATTGAACTTACACAATCAATATTTAGAAACATGGCTATCGGTAGGAATAATGGGTTTGTTATTATTGCTCTTTCTAATAATTTATCCTTTATACAAAGCTATATGCAGCAAAAATTTAATGTGGATGTTATTTATAATTACAATTGCTACAAATTTTCTTGCCGAATCAATGCTCAATACACAAGCAGGTGTAATTTTTATTACATATTTTTATTTCTTTTTTATTGTTGATTCGAAAGTCAAAAAATTATGATTCCTTTTTCGCCACCAAGAATTGATGAAAAAATTATTGCAGAAGTTGTTGATACACTTCGGTCGGGTTGGATAACAACAGGACCCAAAACAAAATTATTCGAAAAAAAAATAACGTCGTACTGTAATGCACGCACAACAATTGCAGTTAATTCGGCTACTGCAGGATTAGAGCTTGTATTGCGATGGTTTGGAGTAAGCGAGGGCGACGAAGTTATTGTACCAGCTTATACTTATTGTGCTACCGCTAACGTAGTTGTTCATTGCGGAGCAAAACCCGTTATGGTTGATGTGAATCCAAACGATTTTTGCATATCTGTCAGCGAGATAGAAAAGGCTATAACTTCAAAAACCAAAGCTATTATACCTGTTGATATGGCTGGCTTTCCATGCGATTACGATGCAATCAACGATTTGATACATCGCAGCGATATCAGGGAAAAATTTACCCCAAACAATGAGATTCAAAAAAAATTGGGGAGGATTTTAATTTTGTCTGATGCTGCACATTCTTTTGGAGCTTATTATAAAAATAAACGTTCGGGCTCATTGTGCGATATAACAGTATTTTCATTTCATGCTATAAAAAATTTAACTACTGCCGAAGGTGGAGCGATAGTTCTTAATTTGCCCGATGATTTTGACCATGAAGAATTGTATCGTTATTTTTCTATTTTTGTTTTACACGGTCAAAGCAAAGATGCCTTGGCAAAGCTTCAAAAAGGTGCTTGGCGATATGATGTTATTGATGCGGGCTATAAAGCAAATATGACCGATATTTTGGCATCTATTGGCTTAGTTGAAATAGATAGATACGACGACGATACCCTTGTAAAAAGAAAACATATCTTCGACCGATATCAGCAAGCATTTAATAAATTTGAGTGGGCCGAACTTCCCATTTACGAAACCGAACAAAGAAAATCATCTTATCATGTTTATCTTTTAAGGATAAAAAACATAAATGAATCTCAGCGAGATGAAATTATTCAACGTATTTTCGATAAAGATGTTTCTGTGAATGTTCATTTTCAGCCTTTACCATTATTAACAGCATACAAAAATAGAGGTTATGATATTAACGAATATCCAATAGCCTACAATAATTATTCTCGGGAAATTTCATTACCAGTCTTCTACGATTTAACCGACGACATGATCGATCGGGTGATAGATGCTGTAGTTCGTTCTGTAAACGAAGTTATTTATGCTTAAACGCCTATTCGATATAGTATTTTCGCTTGTCTTTTTAATTCTTTTATTGCCTTTGTTTTTGTTCATTTCGATTTTAATCATAATGGAAAGTAAAGGCAGTGCTATTTTTCGTCAGATTAGAGTAGGAAAAAATGGAAAGCATTTTACTTTATACAAATTTCGCTCAATGTATCAGTTCAATAATCATCATGCTCCATTATTAACAACTGCTAATGACAATCGTATTACACGAATTGGAAAGTTTCTGCGTAAAACAAAGTTAGATGAATTGCCTCAATTAATAAATATTTTAAAAGGCGATATGAGTTTTGTTGGTCCTAGACCAGAAGTTCCGAAATATGTTGCATTGTATAACGACGAACAACGCCAAATTTTAACGGTTCGTCCAGGGTTAACGGATTATGCTTCGTTGCATTATATTAATGAATCAGAAGAATTAGCAAAGCATTCAAACCCTGAAGAATATTATATTCATCATGTATTGCCCAAAAAAATTGCATTGTCGTTACAATACATACGCAATCAGAGTTTTTTTACTGATATTTGCATTATTGTTCAAACACTATTAAAAATATTGTACTTAAAAAAATAGATTATGGGCATTGAAATTGTATTTAATCCGTTAGAACGATACGAAATAGAACATGTTATTTTAGATTACAACGGAACATTAGCAATTGATGGAAAAATTATACCCGAAACTATACCATTAATTAAAGCACTAACCGAACGTGTAAACGTACATGTCATTACTGCTGATACATTTAAAATGGCTGCAGATGAATTGAAAAATGTTCCTGTAAAGTTAACTATTATTAAATCGGGACAAGAAAAACAACAGAAATTATTCTATTTAGAAAATCTAGGACGCGATAAATGCATAGCCATTGGTAATGGTAGTAACGATGCAATGATTTTATCAAAAGCCGCTGTTGGAATTGCAGTTATTCAACAAGAAGGAGCGTCGATTGAAGCATTGCAATCAGCAAAAATTATTTGCCAAAGTGTTATTCATGCTTTAGAATTATGCCTTAATCCGAAACGAATTGTAGCTACATTACGAAAATAATTTATCATGAATCAAATTCTTACAATAGAACATATTTCAAAGTCCTATGGTACAAAAGTAGCCTTAGACGATGTTTCATTTCCAGTTCATGAAGGAACAATATTAGGACTTTTAGGACCCAATGGGGCAGGAAAAACTACCCTTATTCGTATTATTAATCAAATTTATATTGCCGATAAAGGCAAAGTTTATTTTCGCGGTAAGCCAATCCGTACAGATGATATAATAAGTTTTGGTTATTTACCCGAAGAACGTGGTTTATATAAGAAAATGAAAGTAGGGGAGCAAGCGATTTACTTGGCACAACTTAAGGGATTAAGCAGAAGACAAGCATTAGTTGAGCTTAAATATTGGTTCGATAAATTCGATATTGCCTCGTGGTGGGACAAGAAAATTGAAGAGCTATCGAAAGGTATGCAACAAAAAGTACAATTTATAATATCTGTATTACATAAACCATCGGTATTAATTTTCGATGAACCATTTTCAGGATTTGATCCTATTAACGCTAATCTTATCAAAGAAGAACTCTTAGCGATGAAGAAAAATGGCGTTACTATAATGCTTTCTACACACAACATGGCTTCGGTAGAAGAACTCTGCGATGAAATTGTTCTGATTAATTCCTCAAAAAATGTTCTTAACGGCAATGTATTGCAAATAAAACAACAATTCAAAGAACATATCTATGAAGTTGTTTTTAAAGGATTTGTTAATTACATTGATTTAGCACATCGTCATCAATATGAAATTATAGAAAATAAACAAGAATTTGATAATCAAATTGTTAAATTAAAATTGCTAGACACATCTATAAAATCCAATACTTTGTTGCAAGCACTATTAGATGTTGGAGAAATAGTATCGTTTAGAGAATTGTTACCTTCGATGGATGAAATTTTTATTAAAGTAGTGAAACAAACTAATAATCAATAACATGAAAAAGATACGAATAATCGTTGCAAGAGAATATATAACCCGTGTTCGCAAGAAATCTTTTATTCTAATGACTATTATAGGTCCTATTTTAATGGCTGCATTATTTGTTGTACCAGTTTGGATATCGACGTTGGAGGATGATGAAATAAAAAAAATTGCTGTAGTAGATAGTTCTCAGTTATTCTACAAAATAATTCCTGAAACTGAAAAAATAAAATTTGAATACTTAAATAATGTTAGCTTGCTGCAAGCCGAAAAGCTTATTGCAACAAATAATTATTACGCTGTTTTGTACATTCCACATACCGTATTATCTACACCAATAGTTACTATATCATCGCCCAAACAGCCCAGTTTGCATGTTAGAATGCACATAATGAGTTCTTTAAGTAGTTTGATTGAAAGTTTTAAATTAGTTAAAAATAACATAGATCCTGAAGTTATCCAATCAGTAAAAACCGATGTAAAAGTAAGTGTGGTAAAACTTAACGATGATGGTACAAGAGAAATTAAGTCGTCCGATATTCAAATGATAGTTGCATTTATTAGTGGACTGCTCATTTATTTTTTTATTTTTATGTATGGTTCACAAGTGATGCGGGGTGTGATAGAAGAAAAAACAAACAGAATTGTCGAAGTTATTGTTTCCTCCGTAAAGCCTTTTCAACTGATGATGGGAAAAATTATTGGAATTGCCATGGTTGGACTTACACAATTTGTTTTATGGGGCGTTTTAACGTTTTCTATAGTTTCAATCGTTTCGGGCATACTACTTAAAGACAAAAATATTTTTGAACAACAAATAAATGCCCAGGAATTAATGCAAAAACAAGTAACACTTCAGATGAAAAATAACGACCTTGAAATGAATGAACTATCTGTTATTTTCGATTCAATTAAAATGATTGATTTTGGTGTAATGATAGCATCGTTTTTATTTTACTTTATTTTTGGTTATTTAATGTACTCAGCACTATTTGCAGCTATTGGAGGTGCTGTCGATAACGAAGCCGATACACAACAATTTTTGTTGCCTATAACTATTCCACTCATATTGGCAATTGTGCTCATGTCAAATATTACAACAAATCCCGAAGGACCCATTGCATTTTGGTTTTCATTAATACCGTTAACTAGCCCTGTCGTAATGATGATGCGTATACCTTTTGGTGTACCTTGGATCGAAGTGTTAATTTCTGTCCTATTGCTTATCCTTACATTTTTATTTACCACTTGGCTTGCAGGAAAAATATATAAAACCGGAATTTTATTGTATGGTAAAAAAGTTACATATAAAGACTTGTATCAGTGGATAAGAAATAAATAACGGTATATGAGAGCTGCAGTGATTGATTTGGGAACAAATACATTTAATTTATTAATTGCTGATAAACAAAATAATACTTTTTATGAAATTTATCGCGACAAACGATCTGTAAAAATTGGAAAAAATGGAATTGCTCATGGCGAAATAGCATCAGATGCTTACGAAAGAGCAATAGCAGCTATTAAAGATTATGCTGAAATTATAAAGAAATATCAAACACAACACATTAAAGCTATTGCTACTTCGGCATTTCGTTCAACCAAAAATGGCAATCAGTTAGCTAAAGAAATTGAGCAAATAGTAAATGCCAAGGTCGAAATTATTGATGGCGACAAAGAAGCAGAATTTATTTATTACGGTATAAAAACAGCTGTACCACTTACCGAACATAATGTTTTAATGTTAGATATTGGCGGAGGAAGCAATGAACTTATTATTGGAAATAAGCATAAAATAGAATGGAAAGAAAGCTATCCACTAGGAATATCAAGACTTATTGACATTTTTAAACCCAATGATCCACTAACACCCAATAATATTAACGAAATTAGCGAATATATTAAAACAAACATTCAATCTTTGAAAGATGCATTAAACCTATATCCTGTACACACATTGGTAGGTTCGTCGGGTTCATTTGATTTAATTGCCAACATGTTGCATTTCAGAGAAAAACAAAAACCTCTCGATCCAATGAGAACTTTCAATCAATTAAATGTAATGCAAACTATCCGGTTATTAGATACTCTGATTATTTCTTCATTTGAGCAACGAAAAGATATGCCTGGTATGGATATGACACGTATAGAAATGATACCGGTTGCAGCACTTTTTATCAGAATAGTATTAGAATTTTTTAAATGCAAACAAATACTACATTCGGTTTATGCAATTAAAGAGGGTGTTTGGATTAAAAGCTTTTTGTAATGCTTAATTCTTAATGAATTGTTTAACAAAATGTTCTTTACCATTTGTTACAGTATAAACATATAATCCTTTTTTGAGAGTTGAACCGTCAAATTTGAAAGTAAATTCACCCTTCTGAATCATTGTTTTTTCTTCATAAACTTTATTTCCTAAAACATCAAATACTTGCAATGCAACATTTTGATAACTTGGTGAATAACCACATATCTTCACAGTTGAATTAAAGGGATTGGGTTGAGGATTTTGTACATAAAATTTATTAGTATTTGTAATTTCAATGCCCGATGATTGATTAACTATCATAACTAAGGATGTATCATCAACTTGTTCGGGTAAAGCTGTAGGAACACCAAATACAGAAATGTAAGGTACAACATGCACTTTTAAAGGATAAGTACCTGCAGTAGTTGGTGTACCACTCAATAAAATACAATATCGCGTTAAAGGATTAGTAACTGTAAACTCGCAATTGCTTGGATTGCACTGGTACGTAAGCCCATTAGGTAAATTTTGTACTTGAGTAACTTTAATTTTTAATATACTTACTGTTTGTCCATTATAAATAAAACTTGCCGGTGGAATGACTGTTACTACTTGATTATACGGAACATTTACAGTGGCGGGAGGCAATGTTTCTGGGCACATTTCTCCCGGATTTCCGATATCGTTGCATGTAGGATCGGGAGTACATTGTGCTGATAAATGATTCGTATAAAAAATACTAACTAATGCTACAAAAAGTAAAACATGTTTCATAAGCATTTTTTATCAAAGATACAAAAAAAGCACATAATCAAAAAAATTATGTGCTTATAACTTATTCATTTTTTCTATTTAAACATTTTGGCAAATTCGCGAGGTTTTCTGTTTTTCCAAACACCCGAATGATAAACATAACTAACAATTAAAGGCAATACAGATGTTGCTTCGGCATAAACCATTTGCTCAAATACGGTATCAACTTTACCCCAGGAAGATGCTTCTTTTAATGTAGAGCTCGAACAAGCACCATCGCGAACATCGGCAACTGTAATTTGAACTGCATATTTGTGCATAGGGACATCGTATCCAAGTATTTCAGCACATATTACGGTATCCTGAGTAAAATTCTTCGGCACGCCTCCACCTATCATAAAAATACCTGTTTCGCCTGCTTTAATTTTTATCTCTGTAAGTTCTCTAAAATCGGCAATGGAATCAATTGTGATGTGTTTTTTGGGATTTTCGACCTGATGTTTTACAAGTCCAAAACCTGCGCTGCTATCTGTAAATGCAGGACAAAAAATAGGTACATTTTTTTCGTAACAAACTTGAACAAGCGAATCTTTTTTCTTGGCGTGCTTTGTCAAATATTTTCCCATTTCTTTAATAAATTCTCTCGAAGAGTATGGGCGAGGCTCAAGACTGTCAGCAATTTCTTTTACTGTCAAATCACATTTTTGCAATTCTTCCTCATCAATGTATGTATCATAAATACGGTCTATGTAAAAGCTTCTTAAAACTTTATCATCGGC
Source organism: Bacteroidales bacterium (assembly GCA_026417155.1). Classification (GTDB taxonomy): domain Bacteria; phylum Bacteroidota; class Bacteroidia; order Bacteroidales; family GWA2-32-17; genus Ch61. The sequence continues at coordinate 32,579 of JAOADU010000061.1, forward strand.
ATATTGTGAGCCTTTGTAGTGTTTAAATCCTAATGCTTCAAAAAAGTCCATATCTACAATAGAAGCACCAGTTGCTACAATAGCATCAACCATATTGTGTTTAACCATATCAACATATACTTGCATACATCCGGCTGCGCTGGTACTTCCAGCAATAGTTAATATAACACTACATTTTTTATCTTGTAGCATGCGCATAAATATATCGGTAGCACTGGCTACTTCACGCGATGTAAAAGACATGTCGCGCATAGCATCTATTATAGCTGTGCTGTCGATTTTTTTAATGTCAATGTGTTTAATAGTTTCTTTAAGTAAATCTTTTTTGGTCAATGTTTTTTCTTTTTTAGTTTTGGTAGCTGTTTTCATAATTACAATTTATTTAAATAAAAAACTTATATCCAATCATTTTATATATCAATTTGGCTGCTAAGAAATTGGGAGCTTTGTTTATTACATTGGGACAAAGTTCAACAACATCAAAACCAACGACATGTTTCTTTTTAAATACTTCTTCAAGCAATTCGAGGGTTTCGTACCAAAGCAGCCCTCCGGGTTCTGGTGTTCCTGTTGAAGGCATTATGGAAGGATCAAATACATCTAAGTCTATTGTGATGTAAACATTTTTTGTCTTTATTCGCGAAACAACATCTTCAATCCAGTTTTTGTTGTAATATAATTCATGAGCAAAAAACATATTCTTTCTGTCGAAGCTATTAGCTTCTTCGACGCATTGGCTTCTTATGCCTACTTGTACCAAAGCAGCAAATTCTTTGGCTCGCGCCATAATGCAGGCATGATTATATTTAGAGCCTTCATATTCTTCGCGTAAATCACTATGTGCATCTAATTGAAGCACAGTAAGAGGGCCATACTCTTCGGCATGTGCTTTAATTGGTCCGTAGCTAATGGAATGTTCTCCACCTAACGTTATAATAAATTTATTAGATATATGCTTTTTAACATGATTATAGGAATCTTCAGCCATCTGTTCAGGAGAATTATATGGTCCTAATGGTTCTAAGGTGTGAATTCCAACTGTGTAAAATTCTGTATCGTATTCAATATCGTACAACTCCATGTTTGCCGAAGCTTCTAAAATAGCATCAGGTCCTTTATCGGCTCCTTTTATCCATGTACTAGTTCCATCATAAGGTATTGGCAATACCACAACATTTGAACTATTGTAATCGCTAAATTTCTCTTCTAAACCGCCAAAATTATACTTCATTCAAATAAATTTTTTGCAAAGATATAATATTTCATCCTTTCATAATATAAATTTAAGATTAACTTTTACAGCGTTGCATAAAAAGCAAAAAAACGTCATCTTTGCAAAAAAAATCTATGATAGAGTTAAACGAACAGGAAGTAATTAGACGACAAGCATTGCAAGAATTAATAAATTTGGGAATAAATCCATACCCCAATGAACCTTTCGAAGTGAATGTTACTAGTGTTCAAATTCTTAAAGATTACGACGATACAAAGAAAAATTTTCAGCAAGTATCGATAGCTGGTCGAATAATGACAAAACGTATCATGGGCAATGCCTCATTTGCAGAGTTACAAGACGAACATGGTCGCATTCAACTCTATTTGAATAGAGACGAATTATGCCCAGGTGATGACAAAACCTTGTACAACATTGTTTTCAAAAAGTTAATTGATATCGGCGATATCGTAGGTGTTACTGGTTTTGTTTTTATCACAAAGATGGGTGAAATTACCATACACGTTAAAACCTTTAAATTATTAAGTAAATGCCTGAAACCTTTACCCATTGTTAAAGAAAAAGACGGTGTACTATACGATGCATTTACCGATCCTGAGCAACGTTACAGAAACAGAAGCCTCGATTTGATTGTTAATCCAAAGAATCGCGAAATATTCAAAAAAAGAACCATACTAGTAAACACGATGCGTAATTTTCTTAACGAAAAAGGTTATTGGGAAGTAGAAACTCCCATTTTACAGCCCATTTATGGAGGAGCAGCTGCTCGTCCGTTTAAAACACATCACAATGCCTTAGACATGACGTTATACCTTAGAATTGCTAACGAATTATATTTAAAGAGATTAATTGTGGGTGGTTTTGACGGTGTTTACGAATTTTCTAAAGCTTTTCGCAACGAAGGCATGGATAGGTTTCACAATCCCGAATTTACACAGATGGAGCTTTATGTTGCATACAAGGATTACTTTTGGATGATGGACTTAGTTGAAGAAATGGTAGAGAGGGTTGCCATAGCTTTAAATGGTTCTACACAAGTTAAAGTAGGCGAGCATGTAATTGATTTTAAACGACCATGGAAACGATTTACAATGTATGAAGCAATACAGCATTTTACGGGCATAGACATTAGTAAAATGAACGAAGATGAGTTAAGAAAAACAGCTCATTCACTAAATGTTGAAATAGATGAAACTATGGGCAAAGGCAAAATAATAGATGCTATTTTTGGTGATTTGTGCGAACCTCATCTCATTCAACCTACTTTTATCATGGATTATCCAATAGAAATGTCGCCCTTAGCTAAAAAGCATAGAAGCAAAGAAGGCTTAGTTGAACGTTTTGAAGCTATTTGTAATGGTAAGGAAATTTGTAACGCATATACAGAATTAAACGATCCAATTGATCAACGCCACCGATTCGAAGAACAACTTCTACTTGCCAAACGTGGCGACGAAGAAGCGATGATGCTCGATGAAGATTTTCTTAAAGCTCTTGAATACGGCATGCCACCAACTGCTGGATTAGGAATAGGCATAGATCGTCTTACCATGATAATGACTAATCAGTCATCTATTCAAGAAGTAATTTTCTTTCCACAAATGCGTCCTGAAAAGCGTATAATTCCTGATGAACCTGAAAAATTTAAAGAATTAGGAGTGAGTGAAGAATGGATACCTTATATTCAAAAAGCAGGTTATTTAACTATTGAACAATTAAAACAAGCTAACCCCAATAAATTACATCAGGAGTTGTGTGGTTTAAACAAAAAACACAAATTAAATTTAAAAAACCCAACCATTGATGAAGTCAATAGTTGGGTTGAAAAAAGCAGTAAATAGTTTAATTATTCAAGGGTGCATTTTTTAGCACTTCTACTAAAAAGTCCCAGAATTTTTGCACGGTAGCAATGTGTACTTCTTCATCGGGCGAATGAGGGTAACGAATGGTTGGACCGAACGAAATCATATCTAAATTAGGATATACCCCAGCAAACAAACCACATTCTAATCCTGCATGAATAGCTTTTATTTCAGGTGTTTTACCGAATTTTTGTTTGTACACTTGTTGTGCTACTTGCAAAATAGGAGAGTTCATATTAGGTTTCCAACCTGGATAGCCACCTGAAAATTCTACTTTTGCACCACTTAAAACAAAAACGCTATGTATAGCTTCCGATAAATCTTTCTTTGCTGAATCAACAGAACTTCTTAAAAGACAATTTACCTGAATGGTTTGATCGTTCATTTTAATACTAGCTAAGTTGTTAGATGTTTCAACTAAGCCGGGCATAGCATCACTCATTCGAATAACTCCATTAGGACAACCATAAATAGCATGTATCAAATTTTCTTGCGTAACCCTGTCTATAACCCATTCGGGTTTTGTTACCTTTTCTGCGAAGAACTTTAGGTCTGGTTCTACTAGTCCGTATTCGCTTTTAAATATTTTTTCAAATTCTTTAATTGCCGCAGTGAAATCATGTTCAAGTTCAGAGGGCAATGTAACAATTACAAATGATTCGCGAGGGATAGCATTCCTAAGGCTTCCGCCATCAATAAAACTAAGTCTTATATGAAACTTACGGGTAGCATATTTCAGAAAACGATTCATGAGTTTGTTAGCATTAGCTCTGCCAGAATTAATATCCATGCCCGAATGTCCACCTTTTAATCCTATTAAAGATATTTTGAAAGCAACATGTTGATCGTTACTTTTTTCTTTTTGATAGTTATAAACGATATTTGCATCTAACCCGCCTGCGCAACCAACATAAATTTCTCCTTCATCTTCCGAATCAAGATTTATAAGTATTTCACCTTTCAGCAAACCTGGTTTTAAATTGAATGCACCAGTCATACCAGTTTCTTCATCAACTGTAAATAATGCTTCAATAGGTCCATGGTTAATATCTTTTGCCTGCAAGACAGCTAATGCAGCAGCAACTCCTATACCATTGTCGGCACCTAAAGTAGTTCCATTTGCTTTAACTTTATTTTCAACAATTATTGGTTCAATTGGGTCTGTTTCAAAATTATGATTTTTATCGCTATTTTTTTGAGGCACCATGTCGAGATGTCCTTGTAAAATGATTCCTTTGCGATTTTCATATCCTGAAGTTGCAGGCTTACGAATAATTACATTACCAACATCGTCAACAATTGTTTCCAAACCTAAATTTTCACCAAATTGTTTAACAAAATTTACAATTCTTGCCTCGTTTTTTGATGGATGAGGAATATTACATATTTGTTCAAAAATTTCCCAAATGGCTTTGGGTTCTAAATGACTTAATTTGCCCATATAATCAAAATTTTAATGTTTAAAGTTAATAAAAGTTTTTATTTTTATTTGAAAGAAAATTTTTCATAAACAATAGTAATGCTCGAGGTTTTAGCAATAGTAATAACATTGAGTAAAAATCACTTAACTTAAAACGTAAAATAATTGATTTTAAAAAACTTATATTTAATGTGTTAATATTATATTTTTTAAGCAATTCATAGTATTTCGAGTCCTTAATGGAAATGTGTTTTGCGATAGAATGCCTTCGCCATTCTTCATTTACCCAATGAATTGCTTTATAATTACCAGGGAATTCGACATTTTTTTTTAGATATGTTTTTACAACTCGCCATTGGTCGGGATTAGTAAAGTCGAATATATATGACTCGAGCCCATGATTTATGATATTTTTATTTAATATTTGAATGGGCAAATCCCAATTTTTATTTTCCGAATTGATAGATAGTAAGGCTTCTTCATAACAATCTTTCATCAATGTACTTTGAGCAGGGCATTTCATAATGTTTCCAACAACTTTCCATTGATGATGTTTTCTAAACACGTATGGTTGTTCAAAATCTAATGGTTTTAGGCAAGTTACATCCATATCAACCCACCATCCACCATATTGATAGAGTAATGCATAGCGAAAAATATCGGAAAAACCGGCATAACTACCTTTGCCATGCCCATATTGATTGGAATATTTGTAACAAAACACTTTTTCATAAGGTATGATTAGTTCAGCATTTTTAATAGATACTGAGGGTGGGAGAGGTGTTTCTATAGGATTATAAGTCCATAACCAAAATTCGTGGCCAAAATGCACAAAAGAATGTATTGTAAGCAATTCAAGATTCGATAATTTGCTCCCAATCCATAAGCCATGTACTATTTTATTATCGGTTTTCATGGGCTATGAATGCAACTATTTTATGAGCAAGCACTTCTGATAATAGTTTATATGATTCATGCGTCCATCCTGCAATGTGCGGGGTTACAATAACATTAGGTAGTTCTATCAATTTGTAGAATACTTCGGGAAAAGATGAACTTTCGAAAGTTAGATCTTCATATTCAATGACATCAAGAGCTGCACCTAAAATTTTCTTTTTAATCAAAGCTTCATATAAGTGTTGAGTATTTACAACACTACCACGAGATGTATTAATTACATAAAAAGGTTTAGCACAAGCATCAATAAATGTGTTGTTTAAATAATGTTTAGTTTCACTGGTTAATGGTACGTGAAAGCTAATAATATCGGCATATTGTTGAATATCTTTTAACGTTACTTCAGAAACAAATGAATTTGCAAAGCCACTTTTGTATTTATCATAAGCTAAAATTCGACATTCGAAAGAAACAAGTTTTTTAGCAAATTGACTACCTGTATTTCCAAAACCAATAATTCCCACAGTTTTGTCCCTTAATTCTATACCGCGATTTGCTTCGCGTAGCCATATTCCTTGTTTAATTTCGTTGAACGATTTACAAATATTGTTAAGTAAATTGAGCACTAAGCCAACAGCATGTTCGGCTACTGCATTTCGATTGCCTTCGGGAGAATTGAAACAAACGATGCCGCTTTTTTCTGCAAATTCAACATCAATGTTTTCCATTCCAGAACCAACGCGTCCAATAATTTTTAATTTTTTGGCTCTTTTTATAAGTACTTCATCAACTTTAAATTTACTGCGAATTATCAACCCTTCATAATTTTCAATAATATCAAAAGCTTTATTATAGTCAATGTTTTCGTAAATATCGCATTGAATATAGTGTTTGTTTAAAATTTCAACTAATATTGGATGAACTTTATCAACGATTAAAAAATTCACAGTTATATTATGTTAAATAGGTTTTCGATCGAAAAACGGATTTTTATTAGTTGCAGATAAGGGTATTCCAAATGCTGCTTTAATATCAGACGAAAACCAATTAAATTCCAATGCAGCTTTTCCGATAGAAAACATAATTCTGTTATCAATTCTGTGATCGGCGGCTATAGAAACTGCTGACCCAAGAGCAATACCTAAATCGTTTAAATTATATACACAAGGATGATTGCTGTGCTTTTCTTTTTCTTCGCACGATTTCCATCCACACCAACCACAATTTTTTAGCTCAAGTGCTTTGTAACGTGTACCAATTAACAATATTGCCGATGCTTGTAAAATGTTTTCGGCATCACGTTTAAAAAAAGAAACCTGATCGCGTTCGGCAATGTCCTTCATTTTGTTAGCTAAATCATTAATATCCGAACCTGTAAGGATTAAAATTTCTAAATTGTCTGTACCACGGGCTTTTGGTGCTGTTTTGGCTGCGATTGCCATTTTTTGAGCAATTTCTACAATAGATGATGTTTTAATATCATCAAATTTTTTTACCATAAAAAACACGATTTATTACTGACTTACAAATTTACAAAACAAACATTAGTTTACCTACAATAAAGTTTAATACCAAATGTCCTATAATTTATATTATGTTAAATAGTAAATTTTTACTCCAAATATGGATATTTTGATACTAACTTATTCATTTCCTCCTTTCTTTGTAAATTCTTGTAATCTTCGTAAAGACACTGTATAGCTAACTTCGATTGTACATTTAATGATAATGCTTGTTCTAAATAAGTAACCGATGTTTTTATATGATGCAAATACATTTCTTTATGTTTTCTGTATGATTCAATATTCTTTTCATCTTTATTAATGATTTCTTTAGCCACTTTTAAATAATTAATGCCCGTGTTGTAATGAATTATTCCTAATTGTACTAATGCAATGGTGTCGAATTTATTTTCGTTTAATATGCTTAAATATAAATTTATTGCTTTTGATGTATCTTTACATTGATAATAAAAATTTGCTAAATCTTGTCTAATTGATTTATCTTTCTGTATTAGTTTGTTCGCTTGTAGTTGTAAAAACTGACAATCATTATTTTTCAGTGCAGTAAATATTATTTGTTTGTACGTATCAGATTCAACTGGAATATTAAAATCAATTAATTTATTAACTACTTCTTTCAAGGCATCGTATCTATTATTTTCGATATAGAAACTTATAAGTATTTCGTATGGTTCTTTCATCTTAAAGCCTTTATTTTGAAGAGTTTTAAAATATTTTTCCATTTCGGAATAATTTTGTATATGAAAAGCAGCTAACCCCGTATAAAATAGCAATAAGTCGTCGTTAATATTTGAGTATGCTGCAATTTGAACAGCTTTTGTAAACCATTGAAAAGCTTCAGCATAACGTTCTTGGTTCATATTTATACCGGCTTTTCTGTAAATATAAGTATATAAATCGTTTAGTTTATTGGAGCTAAAAGGTTGGCATTTTTTCAATAATACATTATTTAATGTTTTATGCGCATCAAATAAATATTTATCTAATGTATCTTGCTCATATTTATAAACCAAAGCATCGAGTTTTATTTGATATAAATGACATTTATCGGGGTATTTATAGATTTCATTATCAATATTTGATACTATAACATCATATTTTTTCTCGTTGAGTAATGTTGAATAATATGAAATATTTTGTGCAATCGAAACTTCGAGAAAAAAGATTAAAACAAAAAAAGCATTACTTATATAATTCATTTTCAATTTGTTCTGCTTTAACTTTATCATTCAACGAAGTATATGCTTTTAAAAGCATATTTAGAATATTTTTATTTTTAGGATCAAGTTCTTTAGCTTTTTCTAAATAAGGTACAGCTTTTTTGAAAAGAAATTCATATTCCGACGATGTTTCTCTTTGTTTATATGCATTAACACCTGCATTGTAATAAATAACACCGAGATTGTAATATGAATTGAATACTATTCTTTTATCTGAAGGATTTAATTGAATAACTTTTTCGAAATACTCTATTGCTTTAGTTTTGTATTGGTCGGCAGTACTTTGATACCCTTTTCTTATAAATTCTTTTGCTATGTTATTGTATGCCTGTCCTAGTACAAAAAGCATTTTTGTATCAGGTTGTGGATTTTGACTAACAATTTTTTCCATTAAATCAGCCATTTCGTACATTTTACGCATTTTACTAAATAAGTCAATTGCTGTCATAAGTACATCAGGGTTATCGGGAAAAACTTCTATGCCCTTTAAAGCCACACCTCTTGCTGCATTTGTGTCTTTCATGGCAAGGAGCATTTCGGTGTAATAAATATATGCCAACGGATAACCAGCCTGACGTGCTTGATTAACAGGTGCATTCAATAAAACTAATTTATCGAAAAATACTTTGCCTTTATCGAACTGATTGCTTTTAAAAGCAGAATAACCCGCATATAAGTAAATAGAATTTAACGTTACCTTATTAAAATCGAGTAAATTTGTAATGATTGCCTTATCTCCTTCAAGTACATCAATAGTTTCGAGAAATTTTTCAAAATGTGTCAGTGCTTCAGGAAAATTTGAAGCTATATTTTTTTCGACGGCATCGTTGTATAAAGTAATGGCTTTGTTATAAAAAATTGTACTTAAATCGAATAACACATTGATTCGTTCCGATTCGAATTTTTTTCGATCTAATTCTTTTGATTTTTTTATAGCATCAAAAGCTTCAAACTCTGCATTTGGCACATTTTTTTTATACACAGCACTTTTCGCTATTTCGGTATATACATATCCCTTTAAATACCAATTTTCAGCACTTTGATTAGTTGTAGGATCGGATGTGAGTTTATCTACTTGTATTTTAGCTTTATCGAGTTTCCCTTCTATCTGCTGTATAAATGCTTCTCCCCTACTTGTTGGCTTATTTTGTGCCACAATAAAAGCATGAAAAACGATTAAAAAGAATAAAACAATAGTTAATTTTGAAGCCATATATTTACTTGATTTAATTTATCTGTTTGATTGGTTAGTGTATAAATTGTTTTTAGCATTTTTAAAACAACTTCGTCTTTTTGATATTCATTTACATATGTTTCGAGATATGGTTGGGCTTGTTTATATATTTCTATTGCCTGATTTTGTTCGGTTTTGTTCATTGCTTTTTTAATCAATGTCGTTGCTCTGTTGTAATACATTGCACCTAAGTTGTATAAAGCATCCTGATATTTTGGGTCGTACTCCAATGTTTTTTTATAAAGTTGTTCTGCTTCTTTTTCGTTGCCAGATTGCTCTGTTAAGCTTGCTTTTATAAAATACAGTGTAGGGTTGGTTGGGAATTCTTTTAAAGCTTGATCGGTGTATAATAGCACATCTTTCGTTCGATTATTTTTTAAGTAAAAATTGATAAGTTCAGAATAAAATTGAAACGATTCGTTAGGAAACAAGCCTAATCCTTCTTTCAGAACTTTTTCTGCGAGTGAATTATTTTGATAGTTTTGATATAGTTTTGAAAGTTCGATGTAAATTTGAGCACCGCCAAATTTAAGTTGTTTAAGAGTTTCGTAATATTGTATAGCCAGTGAAACTTTATTTGCTTTTTCTGCTGCCAAGGCAGCATTGTATATTACAATAGTATCTATTTTATTGATAGCCGGCATTTTATTGATTTTAATGGCATTTTCGAAATACTCTAAACTTTTAGTGTAATTTTTTTGATTAAATAAATTAGCTCCTTCGTAGTTAAATTGTGAAGCAATACTTTGCAATGCAGAAATAGTTTCTTTGTTGTAAGTTTTATTTTTATCTAGTTCAAGGGTTTTTAAAAAAGCTTCGTATGCGATTTCAAGGGCATTAGTTGAAAGTTGTTGTATTTGTCTATCGGGCGAACCAAAAATTGCTAAATAAATTTGCCCTCTATAATACCAGATAGCAGCATCGGTTTGATTTTTTGTTTCGAGAATTGCTTTATCTGCAAGTTGTTTTGCTTTTATAGCATCGCCTTCATTAAGAGCTTTGTGTAAGTCTGAAGAACTAACTTGTGCTGCTAATGAATAATGCAGTGTAACTATAATAAATAATAAGTAATTTTTCATAGAACCAAATATATAAAAAAAGGGGTTAATTCCCCCCTTTTTGCTTAATTATTTTTTTAAGGCATCTATTTTTTTCTTCACTTCGTCGTATTTATCCATCATTTGCAAACGATAATAAGCATTTTTTAATGACTCGAGTGTGGGTAAATCTGTGTTGTTTAATTTGTGAGCTTCTTCGAGGTAAGGTAAAGCTAATTTCATTTTTTCGTCGCCTTTAGCTTTGAGTGCTTTATATTTGTTGTTGTCGGGTTCATTATTTGCCTGATTATAGATGTCGGCAGCTTGATTGAAATATACAGCACCTAAGTTGTACTGATAATCGAATACATCTGCTTTAAGTTCTATAGCTTTTTTATAACATTCAATGGCTTTTTCGAAATTTTTGTCGTTCGAATCATATATTGTGCCTAGTGCAAAATGGTATGTTGGGTTGGTAGCATCGTTTTGAATTGCTATTTGCAAATAATTTTTTGCTTCATTTACTTGTTTAGTTTGTAGGTAATGATTTATTAGTTCTACTACTAAGAGATTGTTGTCTTTTGGATATTTTTCAATTCCTTTTTTAAGAGTTTCGGTAAATTTAGCAGTATCTCCTTTTTGACGATAAGCATCTGCCAAAAAGAAATATGTATTGGCTTTTTCTTTATTATCAGCTCCATAGTTGAGTTTTGTACAAGTTTTAAACATTTCGATCGCTTCATCGTATTGTTTTGCTTTAAGTGCTGCTAATCCTGCATAATAAATTACAGGAGTATCTATTTTTCCCGACATCCCCGATACAAACAATGAGCTCTTAAAGAACTTTAACGATTTATCGTATTCTTTTGTGTTTTGATATGCATCAATGCCTTTATTAACAAAAATGTTGGCTAAAGTAGGATATTGATTCATAATAATATCGGCAGTAATTTCCTGATCGGTATATTTAGTTTTCTGATCCATTAAAGCTTTGTAAAATGCCATTAAGTCTTCGGGTTTATTTTCAATATCTAAGTTTTGAAGTGCAGGATCAAGAAAATTAAATAATAGTGCTTTTTTGAATGCTTCAAAAGCTTTCATTGCAGCATCTGGGTCTAATTTTTTAAATTCCTTGCTAACATGAATACCCTGATAAATTAGTCCTCGATAATACCAAACTCGTGGATCTTTTTGACTTTTGTCGCAAGTAATACAAAAATCGGTCATTTCCTTTGCTTTGTCCAGTTCGCCGTATTTATAATAATTATATGAACTTACACGACATGAACTGCACGATTGTGCTTCTGCTAATTGAACGCAGAAAATCAATAAAATTATTATGGCTATTGTTTTCATATAAAATAATTAATTAAGTTTATTGTTCTTCATTATTTTCTTCTTCATCGATTTCATTTAATACTTCGTCGTCATCGAGCTCGATGGTTTCTAATTCTTCCTCATCAATTTCTTTGCCAATGTTTAAATAACTACTATTTTCGTTTGTTTCGTCGCCATTTGTTTCGATATATGTTATGGATGCAATTTCATCGCCTTCTTTCAAATTTATGAGTCGTACACCTTGTGTAGCACGTCCTAATATTCGTAAATCTTTTACCGCTAAACGTATGGCTATGCCCATTTTAGTTATAATCATGAGGTGATCACTATCTATTACCCCCTTAATGGTGAATAATTTTCCTGTTTTGGGAGTGATATTCATTGTTTTGACCCCCTTGCCACCTCTATTCGTAATGGGATATTCGGAAATTTTTGAGCGTTTTCCATATCCGTTTTCCGATACAACTAAAATATCTTCTGATTCATTTTCAACACAAACCATTCCAACTGCACCGCCATGAACAGGATCTACGAGGGTTATTCCCTTTACTCCTTTGGCGTTACGCCCCATAGGTCGCACTTTGCTTTCGTGGAAACGAACAGCACGACCTCCTCTATTGGCTAAGATAATATGATGATTGCCATTGGTAAGCTTAGCTTCGATTAGTTCGTCGCCTTCGTGAATGTTAATAGCAATAATACCGTTAGCTCTTGGGCGAGAATAAGCCTCAAGTGTTGTTTTTTTAATAATACCTTTGCGAGTACATAGAACAATGTAGTGATTGTTTAGATATTCTTCGTCGTCGAGTTTTTCTACATGAACGTATGCTTTTATTTTATCACCTTGCTCTATGTTTAAAATATTTTGTATAGCCCTACCCCTTGATGACTTAGAGCCTTCGGGTATTTCGTAAACTTTTAGCCAGTAGCAACGTCCTTTTTCGGTAAAAAGTAGCAACGTATTATGCATTTTAGCTACATAAACATGTTCTATGTAATCTTCGTCGCGGATATCGCTTGCTCTCGAGCCAACTCCTCCTCTATTTTGCAATTTGTATTCGCTAAGCAAGGTGCGTTTTATGTATCCTAAGTGTGAAATAGTTATTACAACATCGTCGTTAGAGTAAAAGTCTTCGGGGTTAAACTCGTCGGCATTGTATTCTATAGTAGTGCGACGTTCGTCGCCATATTTTTCTTTTAAGGCAATAAGTTCTTCTTTAATAATTTTCATACGTAGCGATTCGTCGCTAAGTATTTCTTTAAGCTTATTAATAAGTTGTTGTAGCTCATTATACTCGTTTTGAAGCTTTTCGCGTTCTAACCCTGTTAGTGTTTGTAAACGCATTGCAAGAATAGCTTTGGCTTGTTCTTCGCTTAAATTAAAGTTAGTAATTAAGCCTTCTTTAGCTATTTCTACTGTTTCTGAGCTACGTATTAGCTGAATGACAGCATCTATATGATCGAGTGCAATTAACAATCCTTCTAATATATGTGCTCTATGTTCGGCTTGTTTTAATTCAAATTCTGTACGGCGAATTACTACTTGATGTCTATGTTCGACAAAATACTTGATAAGTTCTACAATATTTAATTGCTTGGGTTTACCATTTACCAAACATATGTTATTCACATTGAATGAACTTTGTAAGGCAGTATGTTTGTATAAACTATTGAGTACTACATTAGCATTAGCGTCGCGTTTTACGTCAATTACGATACGCATTCCATTTCTATCCGATTCGTCGGCGATGTTAGATATTCCTTCTAATTTCTTTTCATTGACTAAATCGGCAATTTTTTTTATCAATTCAGCTTTATTGACCTGATATGGTATTTCGTGAATAATAATTGTTTCATTATTTCCATCAACCTCAATTGATGCTTTAGCACGAACTATTATTTTGCCTTTTCCTGTTTGAAATGCTTCGCGTACTCCCTGATAACCATAAATAATGCCTCCCGTTGGAAAATCGGGTGCGATGATATATTGGCTTATTTCGTCGGGTGTAATATTTCTATTGTCAATATAAGCAACAATAGCATCAACAACTTCGCGTAAATTATGTGGCGCCATGTTGGTAGCCATTCCTACGGCTATACCAGAAGCACCATTAATAAGTAAAAACGGCACTTTGGCAGGAAGCACAACAGGTTCTTGTAATGTGTCGTCAAAATTATTGCGAAAGTCGACGGTATTTTTCTCTATATCGGCAAGCATTTCTTCGGCAAGCTTATTAAGCCTTGCTTCGGTATATCGCATAGCAGCAGGAGGATCGCCATCAATAGAGCCAAAATTACCTTGCCCATCTATAAGAGGATAACGCAAAGACCAATCTTGTGCCATTCTAACCATGGTTTCGTAAACAGACGAATCACCATGGGGATGATATTTACCTAAAACTTCCCCTACAATTCTTGCCGATTTTTTATAGGGTTTGTTTGAAAGATTACCTAATTCGTACATGCCAAATAATACTCGGCGGTGTACTGGTTTCAAACCATCTCTAACATCGGGTAGTGCTCGCGATACAATAACCGACATTGAATAATCAATGTACGATTCTTGCATCTGTTGTTCGATATTTACTTTTATAATATTTTCACCTTCGTACATTTCTAACTATTTGTTAATCATATTATTAAATAGAATGTTAATGCTTTTTATTAAGTTCGCTAAGATAGTATTTTCTGTCCGTTATAAAAAATGGTTTTTGCATATTTTTAATTAACATAGTTCTGTTTAAATTTAGCCCAATGCTTGTTTTAAATTAGCTTATTTCTTTGTAACTTTGGGCATATTTATGTAAGAAATATGAACTTTAATTATTCAAACAAAGTAAACGATATTCTATCTTATAGTCGCGAAGAAGCTGTAAGGCTTGGTAACGACATTATCACGGTTGATCATTTGTTTTTAGGTATATTGCGCGATGGCGAATCGGAAGCTATAGAATTATTGAAATCATTTTCTATAGATTTGACCGATGTTCGAAAAAATATTGAAAATTATCTGAAAAGAGAGCAACCTTTACATTTGAGCGAAAGCGATCAAATTCCTCTATCAAAAGCGGCAAGTAGAATATTAAAGTTAGTAGATTTAGAAGCAATATCTCTTAAAAGTAAGGTAGTAGAACCTACTCACTTATTATTAGCAATTTTAAAAGACGACACGGCATATTCGACCAATATTCTCAGTGAATATGGCATTGTTTACGAAGAGTTAAAACAAATGCTAAAAGGTGATATGCCGCGAATGCAAGCCGATGATGACGATGACGACGAAAAAGCATCGTATGCTCGGAATCATCCTTCGCATCGTAGTAATAGTGATACACCTTTTTTAGACAATTTTGGCATAGATTTAACGAAAGCTGCAGAAGAGGGCAAACTTGACCCCATAGTAGGTAGAGAAGTTGAGATTGAGCGATTATCGCAAATATTAAGCCGTAGAAAAAAGAATAATCCTGTATTAATTGGCGATCCGGGCGTTGGAAAGTCGGCAATAGTAGAAGGATTGGCTACAAGAATAGTACAAAAAAAGGTATCTCGTTTATTATACGACAAAAGAATTGTAGCATTAGATTTAGCAGCTATTGTTGCAGGCACAAAATATCGCGGACAATTTGAAGAACGTATTAAAGCTATTTTGGCTGAGATATCTAAAAATCCGAATATTATTTTATTTATAGACGAAATACACACTATGGTTGGTGCAGGTAGTGCTACAGGTTCGCTTGATGCTGCAAATATACTTAAACCTGCTCTTGCCCGTGGAGAAATTCAATGCATTGGAGCAACAACATTAGATGAGTATCGTCAATATATTGAAAAAGATGGTGCTTTAGAACGCAGGTTTCAAAAAGTTATAGTTGATCCAACTACTATAGAAGAAACTATAGTCATTTTAAATAACATAAAAGAACGTTACGAAGATCATCATAATGTAATATACACACCCGAAGCAATAGAAGCATGTGTTCGCTTGACACATCGCTATATTACCGATCGTTTGTTGCCAGACAAGGCAATAGATGCTATGGATGAAGCCGGTTCGAGAGTTCATATTAAAAACATAAAGGTACCTGAAAAGATTTTAAAACTAGAAGAACATCTTGAACAAATTAGAAAAGAAAAAACCCAAGCCGTGCGAATGCAAAAATTCGAACTTGCCGCAAGCCTTCGTGATCAGGAAAAGAAAATTTTAAATGCCATATCTTTTGAAAAAATTGCGTGGGAAGAAAGCATGTCAAAAAATCGCCATCCGGTTACCGAAGAAAATGTTGCAGAAGTTGTAGCGATGATGACAGGTGTGCCCGTTCAACGCATTGCTCAGTCGGAAGGCAGCAAATTGCTCACCATGTTTGATGAAATAAAAAGTAAGATTATTGGGCAAGACGAAGCTATTCGCAAAATTGTGAAAGCAATTCAGCGAAACCGTGCTGGACTAAAAGATCCTAATAAACCCATAGGCACTTTTATATTTTTAGGTCCAACAGGTGTTGGAAAAACTCAGCTTGCAAAAGTTTTAGCTGAATACTTATTCGACAACAGCGAGAATCTTATTCGCATAGACATGAGCGAATATATGGAAAAATTTAGTGTATCTCGTCTGGTTGGTGCTCCTCCGGGATATGTTGGTTACGAAGAAGGTGGGCAGCTGACCGAAAAGGTTCGTCGTCGCCCCTACTCTGTTGTGTTGCTCGACGAGATTGAGAAAGCTCATCCCGATGTATTTCATATATTGTTGCAAGTACTCGACGAAGGTCGTTTAACAGACAGCTTGGGACGTAGAGTTGATTTCAGAAATACGATTGTTATAATGACCAGTAACATAGGTACACGTCAGTTACAGGAATATGGTAAAGGTGTTGGTTTCGAAACAAAGGCAAAAAAAGAATCATACAATATACATGCAAAAAGCATTATAGAAAATGCTTTACGCAAAACTTTTGCCCCAGAATTTTTAAATAGAATAGATGACGTTATCATGTTTAATCCGCTTACTAAAGATGATATTTACAAGATAATAGATATTGAACTCGATGCTTTGATAAAGCGAGTAAAACAAATTGGTTACGAAATTAAACTATCATCTAAAGCCAAAGATTACATTGCCGAAAAAGGTTTCGATACGCAATTTGGTGCACGACCTTTAAAACGAGCAATACAAAAATATTTAGAAGATCCTTTAGCAGAAGCCATCATAAAACATCAGCCAAAACAAGGAGATATTTTAGTAGTAGGATATAGCCAAAAAACAGATGAGTTAACTTTTAAAATAACTTCCGATTCGAAATCGGCTAATGCCGAAGAAGAATGATATGTGTTGCTAAGACTTTTCAGGGATTAGAAAATGTTCTGTATCAGGAACTTATTTCGAAAGATTTTAAAGAACCACAAGTATTAAATCGTGCAGTTTCTTTTTATGCAGATCCTTATGATTTGTATAGGGCAAATTATGTAATTTCTACAGCACTTCGTATTCTAAAACTTATTAGCGAAGAAAATGTACTTAATGAAGCAGATTTATATAATTTTATATTTCAAATTCCATGGCATACATATTTTTCTGCAAAAAAAACATTTCGTGTTGATATAACTCTGGTTACTGATCGGTTTAACAATAGTCTTTTTTTGGCACAAAAAGCAAAAGATGCTATTGTTGATAGATTTAGAAAAGAATTAGGATATAGACCGTCCGTTGCGACAAGATTTCCAGATATTATTATACATATTCATGTAGGACATCGTAAAACATCAGTATTTCTTGATAGCTCAGGCGAAAGTTTAAACAAAAGAGGCTATCGTCTTAATCATTCAGAAGCTCCTATCAACGAGGTATTGGCACGTGGATTAATTAAATTATCTCAATGGAATTCTAATATTCCATTGCTTGATATAATGTGTGGCTCGGGCACCTTTGCATTCGAAGCATTATATGAAGCATGCTTTTTACCATCGGCATACTTTAGAAAACAATTTTCCTTTATGCACTGGAACGACTTCGATCAAAAATTATGGAAAAAAGTATTAGAAAAAGAAAACCAGAAAATTAAAACACCTGCTATTGAAATTATCGGCCTGGATATTAATCCATGGCTTATTCAGCAAAATAATGAATTAATTTCTCAATTCCCTTATCCGTTACGAAAATATATTCATTTTTCAAAAAACGATTTCCTTAAACAATCCTATACTTTTAGTAATGGCTTTATAATTAGCAATTTGCCATATAACGAACGAATAAAGGTTGACGATTTAAAACAATTTTATCATGATACAGGTAGTATGTTGAAATTTTATTATCGCTCTAATAAAGTTTGGTTATTGTTAAAAAAAGATATGGCAAAATATGTAAGTCTTAAACCGTCGAAAAAATACCCTATATTAAATGGTAAACTTGAATGTACTTTTAATGCTTATGAGTTATACTAAATTATAACCCTTTTTTACGATAATAGTGCTGATGGTATTCTTCGGCTAAATAATACGAATTAACAGGAGATATTTCGGTAACAATTGGTAAATTTTTATAAAATTTTGATTGTTGTGCGAGTTGCTTTACTTTCTCAGCAATGTTTTTTTGTGCTTCGGTAAAATAAAAGATAGCCGAACGATATTGGCTGCCAATATCCGGACCTTGACGATGATATTGTGATGCATCATGAATATTAAAAAAAAATAATAAAAGTTCTTCTAATGAAATTTCTTCAGAATTAAATGTAACAAGTACAGCTTCAGCATGACCAGTTGCGTCTGAACAAACTTGCTCGTATGTAGGATTGGGAACATGTCCGCCTATGTAAATAGCCTTGGTATCTATCACTCCTTTAAGTGTTGATATTTTATATTGTACAGACCAGAAACAGCCTGCTGCTAAAATAATTTCTTCAGTCATACTTTAAAGCTCCGATAAGCTCATTAACGTGCTGAAAATTATTTTCAATAAGATATTGCTCTATTCCATCAATAATTTTAATAGTAGCCTGAGGATCAATAAAATTAGCTGTACCAACTTGTATAGCAGTAGCTCCGGCTAATAAAAATTCAATAGCATCAGTAGCTGTCATAATC
>JAOADU010000076.1 GCA_026417155.1 Bacteroidales bacterium
TTATCAATCTTCGCGACCCAACGAAGTTTTAAATCGCCCATCGTTTACTGCTTCAACGTCTATGACTTCTAGACCTGATATAAATAAAAAACCAATTTCTGTTCAGGATGAACGTAGACCATCAAATGCTGGTAATATAAACATTAACGATAAACCTGCTATTGATGTAAATTCTAGTTCACGTCCGTCAATTCAGCCTTTTGACAGACCTAATGCAACTGATAACAGGAAACCTGACGCTCCATCAATTAATGTTGATCCTAATAGACCTACATATTCAAAACCGGAATTCAATGATCAACGTCCGTCAATAAATCCGAATATCAATCCTTCAGAAAGACCAGAAAATAGTCGTCCATCACCTTCAATCAATCAAGATAATAATCGCCCAATATATACTCAACCACAGCGTCCACAAAATAATTCTTCAATAGAATATAGAAAACCTGAGCAGAATTATTACAATCGTGAAGTAGCACCGCAACCATCGCGTTCCAATGAAATGAACTCACGTCCATCTTATAACTCTTCTCCTTCAAATTCAAGACCTTCTGTTCCTTCAAATTCATCGTCAGGTGGAAGTTTTAGCAGACCATCAGGAGGATCAATAAATTTTGGTGGCTCTGGCAGTTCAGGGTCGTCAAGAGGTTCTGGAGGAGGAAGTGGTTCGGGTGGTGGAAATAGCGGACATCGTCGTTAAACAATCAAAAATTTAGCATATGAAAAAGATCGTAATTTTATTAGGATTGTTTCCGATAGCATTGTTTTCACAGAATGAGACCGATGCTTTACGATATTCGCAAAATTATTTTGGAGGCACTTCAAGATTTGTAACTTCAGGAAGTGCATTTAGTAGTATTGCGGCAGATATGTCGGCAATAAGTATAAATCCAGCTGCTTTAGGCAAATATAAAGGATCTGAATTGACCATTACACCGGCGTTTGTTTATAATAAAACATCGGCAAATTACCGCGATGGAATCATGGACGATTTTAAGTTTAGGTTTCAAATGAGTAATTTTGGTATCGTTGCTACTCACAATAATGGTGATGACGTTGACTGGAGAACCGTTTCGTTTGCATTTACGTACAATCGAATTAATGATTTTAATCGCAATATTAATATTGATGGTTATAATAACGAATCTTCCATGACCGATTATTTTGCAGCACTTGCAAACGGAAAAAAGGTTGACCAAATGAATGGATTTATGGAGGGTTTAGCTTGGGAAGCCTATTTAATAGATCCGGATACAACAGGGACGTATAAATATAAGAGTGCATTATCGCGTTACGGTGCACGTCAGGCAAAAAATATTGATACTCGGGGAGGAATGGGAGAGTATGTTTTTGCTATTGGTGGCAATTATAAAGATTTGCTTCAATTGGGAATGAGCCTAGGAATTCAAAGTGTACGTTATAGAGAAATTTCCGATTATGCCGAAATAGATGAAAAAGATTCTATCCCTTCATTTAATTCGTTCAGATTTAGTCAGGAATTAAAAACAACTGGTTCTGGATTTAATTTTAAATTTGGATTGATATATTCGCCCATTCCGTGGTTTAAATTAGGATTAGGATTACATACTCCTACATTTTTTAATTTAAGTGACAGCTATAGTAGTTCTATACAATCATCGTTTAACGATACTCTGCATGGAGACGGGAAAGTTATTAAGTCAAAACAAGGGTACTATGACTATGAATTAACGACACCATTTAGAGCAATAGCAAGTACAGGTTTTGTTTTTTATTCTTCGGATGATGATGGGGTTAAAAAGCCTTTAGCAAGCATTGCTGTAGAATATGAATATGTTGATTATTCCATTGCTCGTTTGCGTGCAAATGATTATACTTTTCGCGATGAAAATATGCTTATCGAAAGAGCTTATACTGCTGTTGGTAATATACGTGTAGGTGCTGAGTATCGTATAAGCAGTATATTTTTAAGAAGTGGTTTCGGATATTATCCAAGTGCATTTAAAAAAGGGTTGGCTAATGATAATTCTGTAAGGTACACTTATTCTTTGGGTATCGGCATTAAAGGAGATAATTCATATCTTGATATAGGTTTTATTTACAGCCAACATAAAGAGAAATATTTTTTATATGATCCTTCAGTAATTCCTAATGTGCCAGCAAGCTTAACCCATAGCAACATGGGTATTATAACAACACTTGGGTTTCGTTTTTAAATAGATCATTATTGTCTTTTAAATATTTGGTGTTTCGTTGTATAATATGAGACACCAAATTCTATTATGTCTGCTTTAGCAAAATGTGATTTGAGTAAAATGTTTGCTTGCACGTGGGAGTTTAATTTATATTTAATACCCACTCGACTGTAAATCCAACCGTCGAGCAAGTAATGATCGTATAAGTATCTACCTACGTGAAAAGTAACAGAAAAATCTCCAAAAAGCCAATCGTGCGATAAATGAGTGCCGTAACGAATATAAGGAATGTATGGTTTTTCGTATGAAAAGCTAAAACGTTGGGGAATAGAGGGATCGTAAAAAATATCTAATCCTATACCTAATTTTCGTTTTGGACTAATGTTTTTTTCAAGATTTATTGCCAGTGTATTTGCAAAATATCTGTATGGGTCTGATGTACTATTTTGTCGTATGCCTCCTGCAATTAAGCAATGAAATTCGTATGTTTTTTTAAAGGATATAATAGAAGTGTCCTTTTTAAAAGGTTTGACATTGTTGACATAGCCGATTGTTAGTGATAAGGAGGGGATGTTAAATCCTAAATTGGGTTTAGTAATGGCTCCGTTGGAATAATGAGTGTATGTGATACCGAATGCAAGTCTTAAGTGTCGTATTCTTAACGAATTGATCAATCCAAAATCGACAAATGCGTTCAATGGCGAGCCAATTACTAAATTGTAGTAATTATGCAAATAATCGTAATTTTTTGTTAAATATGCAATGCCAAAAGCGTATTTAAAATGGAATGTGTAAAAGTTTTGAGAGATTATTGGAATTTCAAAAAATGTATAAGATGCAAATGCTTTGCCCGAATATGTAGGATTTCCAAGATTGGCATGATAGACACCAAACCCCCAATATGGATATTTATAAAGTTTATGCCAGTTTTTTTGAGTCAATTGTTTTGAGAAAGTAATATCGAACGATGGGATATGCTTTTTTACAATATATGCGATGGACGGTCGGTGTGGAAAAATGAATCCATAGCGAGTTGTTAGCCCAATGTGGTAATTTTGTGTTTTGGAAATGGTATGTGTTAAAAAAAATAAGAAAAAAGTCAGTAAATGTGCTAGTTTAATCATGAGTAATTTTTTTTAGCTCTATGACATCAATTTTTGTGTTTGTACTTTTAATAATTTTAATTGCGAATTGTTGTATGTTTATAATTTCATTAGTTTTTGGTATGCTATGGTGATAATACAGAATAAAACCTGCTAATGTTTCGTATTCTTGCGATTCAGGAATATTGAGGTGATATTTTTCGTTAATATAATCGATTTCTAAACGTCCAGAGAAAACAAATTCGTTTTCATTAATTTGTTTTTCAATAAATTCGTTAATGTCGTGTTCGTCATTTATTTCGCCGAATATTTCTTCGAGAATATCTTCAATAGTAACAATTCCAGCAGTTCCTCCAAATTCGTCAACTACTAACGCAATACTTTTCTTTTTTTGGATAAATTCACTCAATAGTTTTTTCGCAGGCAGAGTTTCTGGGGCAATGATTATTTCACGAATAATATTTTTTATATCGGTAGGTTCGTTAAAAATGTCGCCAATATGAATATATCCTATTATGTGATCAATGTTTTCTTGATAAACGATTAGTTTTGAGTATCCTGTTTCTATAAACATTTCTTTTATTTGTTGAATGTTGCTATTTACATCAACAGCGGCTATTTCTGTTCGAGGAATAATACATTCCTTTACTTTTACTTGATCGAAATTTAAAGCATTTTGAAAGATTTTAAGTTCGTAATTTTCTTCATCGGCATTTTGTTCTATATTTTGTTTAATTAATTCCTGAATATCGGCTTTACTTATAATGTATTCGCCTTGTTGGCTACGATGTTTTTTAAAGAATAAACGAATAAATAAATTTGATAATCCAATAAAAAAATGTGTAATTGGATAGAATGTATAATATATAATGAGAGTAGGAACAGCAAAAAAATAAAGTAATGTATTTGCCTTAATGCGGAACAATGATTTTGGTAAAAATTCGCCAAAAAAAAGAATGATAAGTGATGATATTATGGTTTGCAGAATAAGCAGTAAAAAAGTGTTATGAATAAAATGTAATAATGGCTTTTCGAGCAAATTAGCGGCTAATATACCATAAATAACTAAAGCAATATTGTTGGCAATAATAAGCGTAGCAATAAATTTTTGTGGAATTTTAACGAAGCGATGAATGATGAGTGCATACCATTTTTTTTGCTTGATATCAATTTCTAATCGAATCTTGTCGGAACTAACGAAGGCAATTTCAAGTCCCGAAAACAGAGCAGAAAGTAAAATTATTATTATAATTCCGATGTAAATCATGTGTTTTCGTTATTTTTACGAACGTTTTTTCTTAAAAGAAACATCAGATAACAAACTATTGACATAATGAAAAGCGGATAACTTACTGCGATAGTTTTTTTTGCTGTTTCTATAACGGCTATTGCCAATAATACGATGGCAATAATCAGCCACATTTTTTCTAATATAATATTTCGGTTATTCATCTTTTACGTTAACGGTTCCTTGAGTATTTATTACTTTCCAGCGTGTTAGGCTTTCGTCGGCTTCGAACCCATTTTTGCCGATTAATAAACCATCTTCGGTAATGATTTTACAAAATTTATTGCTGAAGATAATTTTTCTTTTTTCGTCCCAATAAAGCAATTCAGTATATAGTGTATCGCCTTTATAGTTTATAGCTACAACGTTGTTTTTTGCTTCCCAAAGGTCTTTGCTCCCATAGTGTTTGGCAAAGTTTGCCGAAATTTTATTTTCAACTATGGGAAAGTCAGAAAAAGTTTCAACTTGTATGCCTTGAGGGAATAAAGTAATTGTATCATGAGTATTGACCATATATTTAACAACAGGTGCTTTTGCTATGAGAACGACACGACCAGAATCGGTGCGTTTTAAAAAAAAGTTTTTAGAATATAAAACAGGGATTGTATCGGAAGCCATGATTGATTGAATAGTTTCTAATTTATTAGAACAAGAAGCTAAAATTATAGATGTTATTATGACAAAGAAATATCTCAATGTGTAAAACTTTTTTGCAAAACTAATAAATTTAATGCAATTAGGGTGAGTTTAAGTTTAATGATTTGAGTAATAAACCTTTAATTCGCAATTCATCTTTGTTTACATTTCGATTATAGACAATTCCTTTTACGATATTAATTTTTGGTAGAGCAGTTTCGCTTGCATCAAAATTAAGCTTGTTGGTAAATATCCAAGTAGAGAAATCGGATAAAAATAAATCGCCAATTTGTTCGCCGGTGCGGGTATTGTAAAAGGATATTCTCGAAAAGGGGTACACAACAGATAAAAATGCTGCTGATGTGTCGGCAAAAATATTTTGTGGCTTATCGGAGGAAAGTGATGTAGTCCAAATGGTAGAATTCCCTTTTAATAATTTAAGTTTGTTTGTATCAATCAGGACTGATTCCGTAGAGTTTAATAGCAATGAAAATTCAGAAGTAATAGATGATTTATTTTCGTTTTGCCAGTTTAATTTGTGTAAATTTGTTAAAACATAATCGTGTTTAGCGTCGTATATATTTTCATTATTTGCTAGTCGAAGAGTTTTTATTAGTTTGATATTAAAATCGTTAGTTAATTGAAATATTAATAATTGGTTATTGATGGTTTGAATAAATATTTTTTGCTGATCGTGTATAATTTTTATTAAATCGTACGGAGCAATAGTTATTTTTCTTAACAATTTTTTTTGTTCAATGTCCCATATTTCCATATCGCCACTATTGAATCCTAAAAATGCTAATGATTGTGCACATTCAATGGCTGTTATGTAAGTATCGGTATATTCTTTGCGAAATAAAACATTATGTTTTTCAAAATCATAAATAGTGAATAATGACAAGGTTTTTGAAGAAGTATTCTCATCGCTGATGGAAGAATATATGGGTTGATATGTAATAGATATCCATGGATTTTTATTATCAAAAGCAATAGCCTGAACGGATGAATGCAACGTATCAGTAATAGTTTCTATAGTTTGCTTTAAAAGATTAAATATGAGTGTTTTTCCGTGGTCATAGCCTAATGCAATAACTTTGTCTTTTGTACTATAAGCCGAAGCTACTATTTGGTGGCTGACTGTAGCATAATAACCAAAAATATGACGAACATTACCTTCAAAATCGAACACTTTGTATTGTCCAAAATTATTTAATACGTGAATGCGGGTAATGTCTTTATTAAATTCGCCGTAAATAGTAAACCCCGTATCGATCGAAAACGATAGAACTTCTTCGCCTGTATTGCGATAACCTCTTACTTCGCTATTTGTTGCAGAGCCAATGCCAATCATTTTATTGTTTCGGGCAATAAAAACAGTTTTGGGTTTAATGCTTATTCTGAAACTATTTTCTTCGATGAGCTTATTGGTGTCCCAAATGCGAGCCATGTTGTTTTCTTTAGAAACAGTTACAATTTTTGAACTATCGGGCGATAGGTTTATATCAACTAAGTCGTCGGTATAAGTGCTCAGAGGAAAAAATTTTTCCAGTCGGGTGTCGAGCATTTGAACATTTCCTTTGTCTAAACTTGTTTGGTCGTCTGACTGAGTTAGTTTATTTAATCCTAAGAAATAGTTTTCTTTTATTTTTGAAGGTAAAATTTTTATTGGATAATAAGGTTTAGTACTGATAGATTTTATTTTATTCCATAGTTTTGTATTGTAAAATTCTATACTTCCGTTTTCAGTAGCAATAAGCAAGAGATTTTCCGATTCGTTTAATAATATTGAGGTAATGGGATAATCGCATTTAATTTTTTGAATAATTTCATTTGTATTTACATTCCACACGAATAAAAATCCCGATTTATCGGCCGAAAAAAGTGTTGTACTGCTTTTATCTACAGCCATATCGGTGATGTCGTTCTGATGACCATAGTAGGTTCGAATAAGTAAAGCACCATTAAAATACCATAGTTTTATGGTTTTGTCTTTCGATGCTGTGAAAATATATCGTTTATCGTAAGTATATATAAATTTTGTAATATAAGAGCTGTGTTTGATAGGTAGTACAAGCATATCTTCTTGAGAAAAAATTTTTTGAAAAAATAAAAAGCATAAAATGAATACGATTGCTTTCATAGTTTTCCTGAATATAATAAAAAAACTGCAGGTTTTTTGGGAATGTTATTACAATTTTTACGCCAATTTTCAATAGTTTGTGTGTAAATAAATTCGTCGGGCTGTGTAAGATTACAAGCTACCGATAAAAGCGTATGAGATGTGCAATGTTTCAAAATACAATCGAGCAATGATTGATTTCGGTATGGTGTTTCAATAAAAATTTGTGTTAAGTTTTGAAGTTTCGATTCTTTTTCAATTTTTTGAATGACTTTTATTAATTCTGTAGATTTGGCAGGCAAATAACCATTAAATTTGAAGGTTTGTGACGGCAGCCCTGAAGCCATAAGGGCAAGTAAAATGCTCGAAGGACCAATATATGGTACTACTTTGATTTCGTTCTTGTGGGCTTCACGGACAATAGCATGTCCAGGATCGGCAATAATTGGGCAACCGGCTTCGCTCATCAAACCAACGTCCTGTCCATGGAGCAATGGTTGAATATACGATTGAACATCGGCATGTAACGTATGTTCATTGTATATTAAAAAAGTACACGTATCAATAGGAAAATTAGGAACAAGTTTTCTTAAAAAACGACGAGCAGTACGTATTTCTTCTACAATAAATATTTTAATTTGTAAATAGCGTTGAATGTAATAGTCGGTAAAAAAAAATTCCGATATATTTTCTCCTAATGGCGATGGAAGCAAAAATAATGTTCCTTTAGGTGTTTTCATTTAATTACAAATGTATATATTTTACGTAAATAAAAAAAGGCTGTCTTGAAGTTGACAGCCTTTATAAAGTTTATTATGATAGCTTTATTCGATCAGTAGTTTATGATAAGTTGTTTCGTTTTCGGTAATAATTTGAAGCATGTACATACCTTTAGTCCAGCTAGAGGTATGTAAAAGTGTATTAGCTTGTTTTACAGGTATTTGTTGTAACAGTTGTCCATTTATGTTGAAAATGTTAATAATGGCTTTGTTAAAATTGTCGATATAAATATTTACTAAGTCTGTTGCAGGATTTGGGTATATATCAATGATATTGTCAACGTTTATAGATGGATTGTTAGTAGTTAATTGGCTGGTAATTGCCCGAATTTGTGCGTCCATTTGTGTTAATTGCCATTGAGTGCCAGTATGTGCATAAGTGCGCATATATGTTCCGGTTTGTGTGCCTAATACAGCACAACTTCCATTTGCAACAGTAAAACCAACAAAAATAGTTCCTGTAAGATTTTGTAAGGCTGGAATATTTCGCAAATCAACTTTGGTAAGCCCCAATGGATTGTTAGGACCGGCTTCGGAATTTACAACGATGGGAGTAATTAACTGATTGCCGGGAAGTCCGCTATTATTCCCCCAAACAGTTACTGACATAGGATTATTGGGGGTATTGGCAGGGTTTGATGTACTGTAATAATTACGAATAAGAACGGTAGTTAAGTTTGTATATTGAGTGCCAAAGTCGAGACGTAGAGCTATTCCGGCATAGTTTTGAGAGAGTGTTCCAACAGGTATATAAACATCGGGTTGATTGTTGTCGAACTTATGGTACAATCCGCTAATGTAAAGAAAAGTATCGGTTTGAGTAGTAAATGGAGTTGGTGTTACGGCATCTGTGGCTCGAATCCAATATTTAACCCAAGTTCCGGCAGGTTGAGCAGGGATTGTAAAAGTCCATATATTGCCGCTTGTGTTATTGCCTTGTACGGATTGAGTAGGACCGTTGTCGAGTTTGTAATACAAAGTAGCATTAGCAACACCCGTCATATCAGTAATAGTGGCATTAATATTCTGAGTAGAAAGTGAAGCTTCGCAGTGAACAGGTACAGTGTTATTGACAATAATTGGTCCTTCCAAATCCTGATTTAAAGAAGTAATGGCTCTGAAGTGATAATCGTTGATTCCATTCGATCCTTGGCTTAAAAACCATCCGCTTGAAGTTTGAATATAAGAACGTCCATAGGAACCAGGTTGTGTTAATGTAATATTTACAATTCCCGAAGGAACTGTAAAGCCAATGTAATAATTGCCGGTAAGGTTAGAAAGCTGAGCAGCGTAAGGACGAAGGTCAATCCATGTCATTGCACTGGTATTAGTTAATGTTGCAGCAGGAAAAACTTTAAAAGGGGTAATAACATCGCTACCGGGAAGTCCGTTGTTATCTGCCCAAACATGAATTTCCATACTGTCGTTTGCATGATCAATGTCGGTATAATTTCTAATGAGCATACCAACTAAATCAGCATTACCAAGCGAAATTTTTACGGCGGCTCCAATACTTGGACCACTTGTAACTCCAGGTCCTATCTGGCTAAAGAAATCAACTTGTCCGTTGTCTTGAATTATATGGTTTCCTGCAATGTAAGTGTATGTTGGTGAAGTTGCAATATTTGGTGTAGAATAATTGTCTTGAGCAACAATAAAATAATCTACTTTGCTGCCAGGTGCTTGGGCAGGAATAATGAATTGATAGTTATTGCCACTTAGATGAACGGCAGGGACCTGGTTTTGAGGACCTCCATCAACAGAATAAACGAGGTAAGTATTGTTGATGTTTATTCCGCTAAAATCTATAATTTGTGCATCAACAATTTTATTTCCTAATGTGCCTTCGTAAAAAGGTGCGGGTGTGTGGATAATTAATGGTGCCGATTGGTCAATGCTGCTGGCAGTTATGGTAAAATCGTCAATATACATGCCGTCTGTTGTCCATCCTTGATCGCTGAAAAAGCGAAAACGTACTTTTACGTTATTGTTACCACAAAAGCCACCAAGGTCGTAAGTGTATTGTTGGAAAGGAGGTAGAGGTGAAGATTCATTGCCCGAAAATTCGGCGATTTTAGTATATGTTGTGAAGTTATCGGTCGAAACTTCGACATACATATAATCGAAGCCACCTTCGATTTTATAAGTTGCCCAAAATGATAGGCTGGCGCTTGGGTATGTTGATAAATCAATACCGTTTGCCATGGCACAGTAAATGTTCCAATTGTTACCATAATTACCCGATGGACTTTCGGTTAGTGAGCGGGTTGGTGAGTAGGATTGAGTTGTAGTGGTTCCCCATGCTCCTGTTTTTACCCAGTTTGATAATCCACTTTCAAAATTATCGAAGAATAATGTTGTTTGATTGAACGTGTAATAACTAATGGATAAGAAAACAAAAAGTAAATAAAAATGTTTTTTCATAGTACTATAAGTTTTGGTTTTAAAGGCAAAGTTAAAAATTTTTTTTAAATAAGTTATTATAATGATGTTGTTGCTTTGATTGATGCGATAATAGTATATTCCTTTAATTATAGAGCTAATATTTATTTGTGTCATATTTTGGTCGAAAGAAATGCTTATTATGGTCATTCCAAATGAATCGAACAAATCGATAGTATAAAAGTTTGATGCTTAAATGTTGGTAGGTCAATAACGATGTAATCGGTTGCTGGGTTAGGATTTGTATGTCGAGTTTTGGGTATGAAGTGATATAATTTTCCGTTGCTATCTGTATAGCTCCTTTGAAATTATTATCACTTTGAGAGCTTTGCAAAAACAACTATCTTCTTTTTTTAATTACATATTTTTATATAAATTTTAAATAGTTGATTTATTTATTCTAAATAATGCTGGCTATGTTCTAAAATACAATATATTTTTGTAGAAAATCAACCTTTGTTACTACAATTAGTATCTAAATTAAAGTTGTTAAGTAGTATAAAATAATAATAATTAAGTATCAATTGCTTCAAAAATTATTGAGTTTTGTAAATGTTTATTTGGCAAGATGTCAGAATACGATGTATCTCCGACATCTTTGTCGGAGTAGTGATTCTTCACTGGCAGGATGCCAGTGTTACAGTGTGTATTCGACATTTATGCAGAAGTATAAATTTCTTGTTACCCTCTTCATTACTGCTACGAATGTAAAGATAGAATTTCATAAATTAGTCAAAAATGAATATGTTATTAAGAATTAAGCCAAAAAATATTATTAAAGTTGTATTTAAAAATATTTACTAAATAGTTCAAAGCAGTAGTTCATCATCGTATCTATACCAATGGGAGAATAAATAGTGTCTGAAATGATATAACCTTTATTTACGAAAACCATTCGGGTAGAAGCTTCGGAATATTTATCAAAATATCTGTACATTTGAGCCGTATCTATATAAAGTTTCTTAAAATTAGTTAGTTGATATTGTGATAAATATTTATTTATGATGTTTTTACTTCCAGAAAGGTGTAAATAAATTGGTAATTTATCATAATTATTTTTATTTAGCATAAAGTCGAATAATACATTACGAACACAGGGTTCGCAAGAAAAATCAGTATAAATATAAATGCAGCAATAGATACTGTCTTTAATTTTTTGAACTTCTGTAATATACTGTAAAATATCGTTTGCAGCTGAAGATGATTTTTTAATATTACAAATGGCTTGTATTTCATGTATTTCCATTTTTTTCAAAGAATCTTTTGTTAAATTTATTTGCGAGATCCAATCATTTTTACTCATATTGTTTTTGCTAATGCTTATGTACTTTATTAAAAGCTTGTCGTTTAAAGAATATACAGATATAATGTAATTTTCTAAAAATATAGAATGGAGCGAAATTTTAAAATCGAAAATAAGTTCAGATATCGGCTTCAATGTGCTATCGGCTATGATTAACGAAAAAAAACTTTTTCCATAGCGTTGAAAAGGATAATAAACATAAGAATACAAATATTTTCGGTACTGGTCGTATAATAATTGCAAATAAAAAGCATTAATGCTTTCACTGACCCAAAAATTCCTTCTTTCTTCTTTATATGGATAGATGCTATCTATAAAAAACGATGGTAATCTTTGTTTTTTTATGAAATTGCCATCGAAGTCGAAAATAAAAATATCGCTTGAATAAAAGTAACGAAGTAAAATTTTATTGTCTTTTATGCAAAAATGTTTATCAACAATGTCGGAAGGATAAAAATTCCCTTTACTTATGTAAGGATAATCGTCAAATTTAGCATGAGTTAATTGATAGTTCGATAAATTAAGTATACCAAATGGAGGAAATCTTCGTGAAAAAAAATCGGCAGAACCAATATTGTATTCCGTAAGTCTATTATAGGGAATAATTAGGTGATTATTATGATAAAAAACACCACCTCCCATAAAAGAAGGGTATACGTAAGTACTTGTTTTATATAGTGATGTTTTTTTACAAAATAAGCTGTTGTGGGGTAATGAAATATATTTAATTTGAAGTTCCTGATTGCGAACAATAAGTATTTGCAAAATAGAATCGTTCAGATTTTCTTCGAATGAATATCCGTTAAATGCATACGCCAAAAAAAAAGTATCTATATTTATTGGATAAATGTATGTAAGTTTTTTAGGAAATGTTTTAGAAAAGTCAATTTGCTTTAATATGCTTTGATTTTTTAGTGAATAATATACAATTTTTTTATCGCTTATAAACGGAACTATTAGAATACTATCATCGTTCGAAATAAAAAGACGACATGTGCCCAAATTATTATATTCTGAAATAAAAGGGAGTGGCAATTCTATTGTTTTAAATGTGTTAAAATTAATATGCGATTTTGCTTTTTGCGACTTTTTAATTAAAGAAAAAGAAAAACCAAGAATTATTGAAATAACTAAAACTATTAAAATGAGAATTATACGACGATTTTTCATAAAAAATTATTTTTTTAAAAAAGGTTAGTTGCCATATTTAATAACAACTAACCAAAAAATGAATTCAATGATAAACGGTTATTTTACCTCCAATGATATTGCCTTTATCATCTATTATAATTTCGCTTTTACAATTTTTTGGTATTCCGGCACAAGTTATGGATTGAAGTACTGGTTGACCATTTATGTCGGTTCCCCAATTGTGCGTGGCAGTGCCATGAAAAGTAATAGTTTTAGACTTATCAACGCTTGTTACTAAGAATAATTCGTTATTGCCTAAATCTTTGTATAGAACTCCATGTTCTCCATTTTTATTATAATTTTCGTCAATAATTTTAAGATCCTTATAATGAATGGTAAGCGACGGAGTACGAACAAAATTTACTTGTTTTTCATTTTGTGAAAATGCAGCTATCGTAAGCGTGCACATTAAAATAATTACTAACGTTTTCATAATTGTATTAGTTTAATATGTTAATTTTACATCCAATTATGTTCCCTTTTGAATCGAAACTACAATTACCACGACAGTTATGTGGGGTTCCTGTGCATAGATAAGTTACTTCGTTTAATCCAGGTCCGACAGGTTTAACTTCAACTTCTAAGGTTCCTTCCCACGTTGTTGAGGTTTTGAGGTTATTTGGTAAAAACTTTTTTATTACAAATAACGTATCTGCTATATTTTTTCTGTTTATATACAACTCTCCAACACAATTTTCCGACACATATTCTTTATTAACCAAAATAAATTCTGGATTTCGAATCATTAAAACTTCTTTTCTATTAGCATTTAAAGGTTCGTTATATTCTTTCTTACACGCCGTAAACATAATACCTCCTGCCAAAAATACTAAAAATAATTTTTTCATAAAATATATTATTAATAGTTTTACATAATATTTTTTTGAATATTGCGACTAACCGGTTAATTTTTAACCCAAATTCAGCATTCATGCTGAAACGATTAAGAAATGTTTGTCAAAGAATAATATTCTTTGATACAATTTCTATATCGGGGTTTTCCAAATTAAAATAAAAAGTTCGGTTCTAGAAGCCTCCTATTGATTAAATTTGGAAGAATATTCGCACTAAAACTCAATAAGATAAATAACTTCTGTCAGTTGTTTTTCTTTTCTGATTGACTCTGTCTAAACGGTTTATATAAAATTATTAAAAAAAGAAACGTTGAAAGAATAAAAAATAATAAACTTAACTTGGGAAATCTTAATATTTTTAGAAATATCCCTGCCATAAAAGAGGCACTTAAGCTTATTATTAAAATAACCAATAAAACAGTTTTCTTCATAATCTACTTACTTTAAAATTATGACATAATGGCTGAGACTCCACAAACTACAGCGCATGCTGCAAATATTTCTCTCGGAGCTAGAACAATAGCAACTGTACCAATTGCATCACAAGGGAAATTGCTAAAATTTCTAACAATACATTGACTTACAGTTTCGCCATTATGAATAGGTCCAAGTTGGTTACAGTCCGGACCTTTATTATTACTCAATTCAAATACATATAATATTTCCCCATTAAGTTTTTTTAAATAAGCCATATTTTTTTCAAATGAAATTATAAATTCGCTTATCAAGTTGTTACTTTTATCAACTTTGTATATTAATATATCATTAGGGTTATTACAAGAAATAAAAATATTGACAATAGAATAATCATTAAGATAATAAACTGTATTTGCTAATTCAAAATTAAATTCACCTATTTCAGGTACAATTAAGCTTTTAATATCTGGATACATGAAATTATTTATTGAATATTCTATTCCTAATTTTGGATACCAATCTTTTTTAATGATTTCATTTTTTTCTTTACACGAATCATTAGTAAAAGAATTCATTTTTTCTTCTTTTTTGCAAGCTGTCATCATAATTCCGCTTGCCAAAATTACAATAAATACTTTTTTCATAGACTTCATTTTTTAGTTAAACAATTTTTTCTGTGAATATTCGCATGCAACCGGTTATGTTGAATATTCAAGTCCAAAATTCAAAAATAAAAAACCGAAAACAATGACTTTTGTCAGGTTTTAGAAAAATATAACAAAATGAGAGCTTTGCAAAAACAACTATGTTCTTTTTTCATAACATATTTTCATAAAAATCTAAAATAGTTAGCTTATTTATTCTAAATATGCGTTGATTTTCGATTAAATTTTTTACAAAACCATGAAAAATTTTGGCATTATTGCCTTGTTTTAAGGCTATTTTGCTGTTTTAGTTGTATAATGGGCACACTTCACCCTGTCAGGCAGGTATAAGTCGCAAGCTTTGCTTGATGTTGTAGCATATTGCCAACAATACATGTTAGGTATGAACCTTCGCAATACCCTTTATTACCAGTTCATTATTGGCATTAATCTTTTATCATTTTTATTAATCAATCCAATTTGAAATCCTTTTAATTTATGCGATTTGTTTATCAAGCCAATTTGAACGCCTTTCACAATATTAGCTGAATTCATAAAACCTATCGAAACACCCTTTACATTACCATATGCATTCCATAATAAATTTATAGAAACCCCATTTAAACTTTTACCTGCACTCATAAAAGGTGATATATTAACGCCATTAACTTTTTCGGTTGTACTGCCTAAAATACTTAATAACATACCATTATGTATCGACTTATAGAATTGTAAAGTATCATTATTATTTTCTATTATTTTATTGCTAAAAAAGAAAAACAAAAGAAATAATCCTTGCCCGGGAATTTGAATATTTATTCCATGAGATTTACGAGTATAATTTATATTGCAAAAGGCCTCAGAGCCTACCGGTCCTATAGCTATACCATAAATATTATGTGCCGTAGAGGGTAAGAATCCTAGCACATATTTACTATTTAATTTTTCAGTTTTCTGCGAATTAACAGAAATTACTGTTAAAAGATGAATTATTATAATTAGGCTTCTTTTTAGTTTCATTTTATAAATGGACTCATTATTATAGAATTAAGGCTCTATTTTTTATCAAACTTAATGTTGTAAAATTCTAAAAGTTTGTATAATTGTTTCTCCTGTGAATTAGGGAGGCTAATGGAATCATATATTATTTTGTTATTACGTGCTAAAATAAGTCGAGGATTGTACGATGAAAATGGATGAATTTTATTGTATATCCCTATTGTGTCAATAGAGATTTTATTTTTATATTGTTGTATAAGCTCCTTCAACTTTGGTTCAATTGATGGTTGAACATCAAACACAAGTATTAAATAAAAAGGTGGTTTTGCTTTAAATAAAAATTCATGATTTGCAAGAATGAAATTATTAACGTATATGTTACAACTGCCACAACCTAGATGATGCAATACTAAAACAGAGAAAGATGTATCGCTAATATGAACAAAATTTCTTAAGTAGTTTAACATATTCTTATGACTATGGATGGTATCTGTAGAAGATGAAATGATTTTACATTGTGTATTTTTATTTGAATCGTTATTTAAGTCAGTTTTATTTGCAATTTTTTTTAATTCTTCAATAGATATTTTTTTAAATAACGGTTTAGCTTTTAATAGTTTAAATACATTGTTACGATAGTCGGAAAAATTGTATGGCGAGTTGGTCAAATAATCCCATACAAAAGGAAATTTTTTACTTATAATAGCTTCGCCATAATAACTCAAATTGCTATCTAAAATTGTGTAATATATATTTTCATCGTATTTATTTTCGAGTAAATAAGCTCGTACAAACAAAGTATCGTTAAGCTTTAATACAGGTCCATACATTGGCAGATTGTTGTTTTCGCAAGGAATTTGACAGGGGATGATGGTATCGATTAACAAGCTTCGAATAACTTTTTTTTCTACTTTATTGGCTCTAATATCCCATAGGTAGGCAGTTGGGGTATAGCAAAAGGTAATAAGAAATTTATTATTATTTAGATATAAGAAATTAGTATTATAGTAGTCATATAATCCGTTTGGATAATGCATATTGCTTGTTAAATATGGATATTTTAGTTTAGGATTTGTAATTATGCTATCTTTTTGAATATCGTAATAAGCAAAAATTTCATTTTTGGAATATTTTTGTTCTTTATTTTGATTTAATCCATATAGCGAATCATCTGTTATTGAGAAGAAAATATAGTTTTTAAAATTTTTATCAATATTTTCGCCAAATACAAGATTATAAACATTGCCGTATTTTATTTTTTCGCTTAAATGTATTTGTTTTTTTACATCTAATTTTTCATTTATTAAAAAAATTGTATTTTGCTGACCATTAAAATTTCCAAAAATCCATATGCTGTCTCTATTTAGGTAATAAAAAGAAAAAATTTCATGTCGACCAAAATAAAAAGTGTCTAAAGGTATTTTTTTGGATATACTGTATAAGTAGATATAATTATATATGGGATAATACATAACAAACATTGAATCGCCAGTAATTTGAACTTTAGTTGGATTTAAACCATCGTATTGAAATGAAATTTCTTCATAAAAATCAAAACTATCAATGGTGACTACTTGATTTATGTTATTAGTATATTTTGAACAATTATAACAAGATAAAAGCATTAATAAAAATGCACCATATATCAATTTTAAGTAAGACCGTCTTACAAAAAGATGGTCTTTCATGAAACGATTAGTTAATACTTGAGCCATCTTTTATCAATAATATTCTGTTTCCATTTTCATCGTACCCAATAGCACAATTCGATCCCGATTTATCGCAATTTAACTTTCCGAAAATATTTGCACTAACTTTTCTGTCATAATTAACTTGTTTAGAATAGGGACTTTTTACTTCATATACTTTTTGATTAATAATCTTATGTGTATATTCATCGCACAATATACCATTCATGTTTACATTACTTTTTGTTAGTATCCAATGTGAAGTTTTCCAAGATTGATTGGATGATTGACTTTTTGTTTCTAAAACATCTTTTTTACACGCCGTAAACATAATGCCTCCAGCCAAAATTACAAAAAATACTTTTTTCATAGACTTCATTTTTTTAGTTAAACAATTAGCTTCTGTATATATTCCCATGCAACCGGCTGTTTGGAATATTCGAGAGCAAAGGTTATTTTTTTCGCTTAACTTAACTTTGGCAGCTTACTTCTATTCGAAATTATAGTATGCTTTATTGTATCTGCACTTTCTTAACTAAATAAAGAATTTAATTTAGAAACAACGTTCTTTTATACAATTCGAATATATTTTAAATTAGTCAATTGCTACCTTTTCATCCATTTACCTGAAAAGATAATCAGGTTATCGTAAATGATTCGATAAAAATAAATATCTTTATTTAAAAAAGATGTATTTAATTCTACATTATTTTTATTTAGAGTTTTTTTTATGCATAATGTTCCAATTGAATTATATAATTCAAAAGTACCTGTTGAAAATTTATCTGGAAGAAATAAATGAATAACCTCTGATCCAGGATTTGGATAAATGTAAATATTATTAAAAGTATTTAAATACGATGGTTCTACATTGACAATTTTTCCAGTACTATCAAGCCAAACTATATATCCGGTACTTTGATTGGTTAAATAGTTGAAGGTATTAATGCTAAAAATACATCCTCCATCGGGGGCATTGAAAATATTACTTGATAAAAAAGTCTTTTGCCCATTGATTAAAGATTTTTGCCATTTTAGATTCAGTAAAGTATCAAAACAAGCAATTACTACATTTTGATTTTCAGTAGTAAAATTAATTAAACTTCCACAATAAAGATGAGAATTATTGATAATAAATGATGAGTTAATTGCATCAAAATCAGAAAAAGGATTACCAAAATTAAAGTAATTAAAAACAAATAAAGAATCTAACGATAAATTATATACTCCCAATCCACTATAATAACAAGTTGTGTTAAAGCAATCTGTTGCATGTGAAGCATAAACTATAAACTTATTATTGTAATTGCAAATATGTGCCGTATTAGTAAAGGGGTCAAATTTTGTAAT
Organism: Bacteroidales bacterium; assembly: GCA_026417155.1. GTDB lineage: Bacteria > Bacteroidota > Bacteroidia > Bacteroidales > GWA2-32-17 > Ch61. The sequence goes on from JAOADU010000076.1 coordinate 18,991, forward strand.
GGTATCTGATTTAATTAAATTATAAAGTGTATCTAATAGAAAATATTTAATACGACTAGAGTTGTATGGTAAAATTCCAAAGTAAATATTTTTATTCATTAAATGTGCAAAAAGCGAATATCCGTGATGTAATGTATGAATACTATCAGTAAATACACCATTATAGGATAATGAAATGATGCTTGATTTAGAATAAAATTTATCGCTTAAAATGTCACATAAGATTAGTACTTTATTGGGAAGTAATATAAAATCTTTGACACCTAAATATTGCCATTGAATAAATAAAGAATTTAGAATAGTTAAGTTAGTATCAATTATTAAAAAATACAAACTATCTAATGAATAATTTCCACCAACAATTACTAATGAATCATTACCTTTTAACTTACATAAACCTGTTATTGGTAAATAAATGCTATCAAGTATAACTTTATTAAAATTCATTTTATACAAATAATTGTTTGCTTTAAAGTAAAGAGCATGATTATTGGCATGTAATAATTCTATGTTTGCATTAGATTTGCTGTAAAAAAAATGTTGAGAGAAAATATTTGTTGAAATATTAATTGTAAATATTAGAATAAAACATATTTTAAATTTTTCTATCATAAATGATAAATGTAAACTTATTTTGGTCAATTTATTAATTATTTGATGTATGTAAAATTCCATATTTAACTCTCAAACGATGAGTATTCCAATATAATATATTTGGATAATAACTTTGAGAAAAACCACTTATTTTATATAGTATTACATCTTTGCCTTGTGGTCTAATACCATCATTTATACTATCATTCAGGGCAACGGATCTATAACTCCATTTATAAAAATTCAATTCTTGGGGAGAAATACAAGGGCCGGGGTAAGTATTGTTTATAAAGCTAGTTTGATTGACTAAATTACCATTTGCATCAATTCCTTGTCGACTATTTATAAATATTTTATAGTCTAAAAAATTATCATTTGGTACAGTATCGTTAGTGTTTTTAAATCTATTAGAAAAAGGATCTACATCGGCAGTTTTTTCTACGATATCAGTGAAAAATTGTTTAGAATTATAATATAAACCACTATTAAGCCAGTATTCCAGTTGATAACGTGCATCGCTTGTAGTTATTGAACCATCACATTTTCCAATACCCCAGGACCATCTCCAATAGTCAGATGAACTAAATGAATTAGGATAAGTTATAAATTTGCTGTTATTAACAAGGCAAAAAGTAAAATATATTTTTGCATTTAATAAATCATTACTTATATGTGGTACAATATCGATTACTATAACATTATAATTTTCATTTTTCAAATGAGTGTTTAAAGTCTTTTCTGCGCAAATGTAAAAATTTTTAACATCATCAAAATTTAATCTATTGTTTATTAATGGATATTCAACTAAAATAGAATCTTCTATCAATTCACCATTTAAATTATTTAATCTGCAGAAATTATAGTTCAATGCAGCTTCGATGCACCATACGGCATCTTCAATAGTCATAGATTCGCCTGATTTTTGCTGCAATTTTTGATTAAAATCTTTAATACGTGCTTCAACAGCTTTATCGTCGTATGGATTAAACGACGCACTGGGTGTATTTATTATTTCCTTTTTACACGCCGTAAACATAATGCCTCCGGCCAAAATTACAAAAAATACTTTTTTCATAGACTTCATTTTTTTAGTTAAACAATTTTTTTCTGTGAATATTCGGATGCAACAGGGTGTGTTAAATATTCAAATTCAACATTCAAAAAAAACGAAAACTATGACTTTTGTCAGGTTTTCGAAAAATATTACAAAGAATTATGTACTTAATCTGCTCATCGTAAATAACTTTCGAGTTTTGATCGAGTATGCAATGATGCGAAATTCGGTACGACGATTTGTTTTTCTTTTCATTCAAGAAACAGAAAAATTTTTTTAATATAATTGATTAAAAAATTAATTTTTCATAAGGTTTGAGGATTAGTTATAAAAATCGAATAGTTTAAACACTAAATTTTCGAGCGAATTGGTCATGGCAATAGTATCGCAAATGATTCTATTGTTTTTAACTAAGATTAGACGCGGATTGAAATTTGAAAATGGATGAATCTTCTTATAAAAAGAAGAAGTATCGTATATTGTATTGTTCGGAATAGAATTCGTGGCAGAATTGTTGCTGTTTTGTTTGCCTGGTAAAACTTTCTGAACATAAGAAATATAAAGTGGTGTGGATTTTCTTGAGCTAAAAAAAGTTTTGTTTAAATTTAAAAATTCTTCGATGTATTTGTTGCAACTATAGCAACCATCCTCATGGAGTATAATCATCGCAAAGTTTTTATCTTTAATGTTGTAATAATTTTTAATGTAATTTAATATATGTTCTTCTCTTACAGGTTCTTGTAGATTTTTATTTACGATTTTACAAAACTCAAGTTCCTGTGCGTTAGTATTTTGTTTAATCAGATTGAGTTGAGATTGCAGAGCATTAATGGTTGTTTTCTTTAATTTTACATTAGCTTTTAATAAAGTTAGTATTTGGTGATTGCTGGCAACAAAATTAAATGGGGTAATAGAATTGAAATACCAGAAATAAATATCGTTGTTATTTATTATACTTTCACCTAAATAATTAAAGTTTGAATCGAGCCATATATAAATTTTAGTATGATTATAAGAGCTATCTAATTGAACATGCCTGTAATACAACGAATCATTAAGTGTATATATTTTTCCATAATAACCAGAAGTACTTTGTTCGCAGGGTTGAGAGCAAGGGAGTATTGTATCAATAAAATTGCTTTTAATATGTTTAGTAATAAAAGTTCGATTTTGTATATCGAAAATGTAAACAAGCGAAGTATATGGAAAAGTTATAGCGATTTTATGATTTTTTACGTAACTTAAATTAACCGAATAATATACTATGCTACCATTTGGATAGAAGAAATTATGCGTTAGATACGGATATTGCAAATGTTTATATGAATAAATTTTTTCCGTTTTGTAATCGAAAATGTTGAATAAAGAACGATTTGCGTACCGTAAAGTAAAATATAATTTTGAATCATGCCAAAACAAATTATCGACATAGTAATACTTTAAATGTTGAATGGGTTGTATATTAGTTGCTGCAAGTAAATTGTACTGTTTAATTATATGTCCTTTATTATTAACTAAGTATAGCTTGTATGATAATGAATTGTTTGAATATAAATGAGCGTAAAGTAAAATACTATCTTTATTAAACACATGAAAAAATTTGATATGAAAATTTTTTAAGTAAATTGTATCAGTAATGAGATTTTTTTTTAGGTTAATTTTTTGTATACAATTATTGCTTGGATAAAAAGTTGCATATAGTATAGAATCGTTATAATGTTGTATGTGAAGGGGATTTAATTCGTTGAATGGTATTTCATGCTTCTTTACTACAATAAGTGAATCTAATGTATAAATTTCATTATTTTTTTCTGCTTTATTGCAGGCAGCAATTATTAAAATAGAAAAATAAAAAAATAAATTTTTCATAAAAATTATATTAAAAGGTGGTTGAAAACAACCACCTAAATAATTATTTTACTTATCTCGTCTGGTTATGAATACATCAATACCGTCAACTTTTCCTTTCCAACAGTTATCGCCAGGATCATCGCATTTAATGTTATTAGTTCCGTAAATAGTTTCTCTTTTATATTCAAATTTTATAGGGGTAGTTGCTTTTAAAATGCTTTTAGCTTCATAAACAATTTGGTGTGTTAACCTATTTGTATATTCATCGCACAATATACCATTTATGTTTACATTACTTTTTGTTAGCATCCAATGTGAAGTTTTCCAAGATTGATTGGATGATTGACTTTTTGTTTCTAAAACATCTTTTTTACACGCCGTAAACATAATACCTCCTGCCAAAATTAACAAAAATACTTTTTTCATAGACTTCATTTTTTAGTTAAACAATTTTTTTTTCTGTGAACATTCGTATGCAACCGGTTGTATTGAAAATTCAAGTCAAAAATTCAAAAATAAAAAACGAAAACAATGACTTTTGTCAGGTTTTAGAAAAAAATATAAAAAAATAAATGGTTATTGACTTAAAATAATGATGTTATTTATTAAAGTATTAATTTCTAAAGTTTAAGTTTTAAGTTTCTTTTTCTTGGCAGCGGGAAATAACACATTGTTTAATATGAGCCTGTATCCAGCCGAATTTTTGTAAATTTCGAGTTTTGTAGGAGGGTCGTAAACAAAGTGTTGATAATCTTCGGGGTCGTGTCCGCCATAAAAAACAAAAAATCCTTTGCCGTGAATGCCATATAG
>JAOADU010000047.1 GCA_026417155.1 Bacteroidales bacterium
CTTTTAATTCGCGCAGTATAGATATGGCTTCGTTTACACCAGGTTCGTCAACCATTACAATTTGAAAACGTCGTTCGAGTGCTTTATCTTTTTCGAAATATTTTTGATATTCGTTCAAAGTAGTAGCTCCGATAGCTCTTAATTCGCCACGAGCTAAGGCCGGTTTTAGAATATTGGCGGCATCCATGGCACCTTCACTTTTTCCTGCTCCTACTAACGTGTGTATTTCGTCTATAAAAAGAATTATTTCTCCATCCGATGCAACAACTTCTTTTACGACGCCTTTAAGTCGCTCTTCGAATTCACCTTTGTACATGGCACCAGCAATTAGGGCTCCCATATCGAGCGAATAAACTTGTTTGGTTTTCAGATTTTCTGGTACATCGCCACGTACAATGCGTTGGGCTAGCCCTTCTACTATTGCTGTTTTACCAACACCAGGCTCACCTATAAGTACAGGATTATTTTTAGTACGACGTGAAAGTATTTGCAGTACTCTTCTAATTTCGTCGTCGCGGCCAATAACCGGATCGAGTTTGCCTTTTTTAGCCTGCTCATTTAAGTTTATTGCAAACCGATTTAATGCATCGTAAGTACTTTCGGCATTTTGACTAACTACTCGTTGTCCTTTGCGAAGACTTTCTATGCTTTTTCTAAGGTCATCTTCTTTTATTCCATAATCTTTCATTAGTTTAGAGATAGTATCACCCGATTGAAATATTCCCCAAATTAGATGTTCGATGGCAATATACTGATCGCCTAAATCTTGGGCAAATTGTTGAGCCTTGAGTATAGTTTTTTCGTAATCTTTTGATAAATAGGGATTGCCACCTTGAACTTTAGGGTAGGATTTTAATATTTGATCGAGTACTCGTTCAAAATCGTCTAATGATTTATCTAATTTGTTGAAAATATGCTGAGGAATGTTTCGCTCATTTTCGATGATACTTTTAAATAAATGACCATTTTCTACTATTTGATTTTGCATTCGTTGAGCCAACATTAAGCTTTGTTCAATAATTTCACGCGACTTTATTGTAAATTTATCTAAGTTCATAACGCTAATATTTTTTTTAATTACTTACAATTTATGTACAAAATACAAACATGTGTCAAATTGACTTAAATAAGGTCAAAATAAATGACAAAAAGGCGTATTTCTCGAAAGATTAAATCATCTTATTTAGTGATAATATTTTTTGTGCAACCCATTCAGGTTTGATGCTTTCAATACATTCGCAATGTTGTATATGTTTACATTTATTACATTCTTTATCAATTACAAAATATGTAGCATTTTTACCAATAGGTTTCCATCGTTTAGGAAAAATAGGACGCATTGGTGCATAAAGGCCAATAGCATGGATACCTAATGCAGCAGCAATATGCAAAGGTCCGGTACTACAAGCAAGTAAACCATCGGCTTCTTGTATAAGAGAAATATATTCAGACAAGGTTAATTTTCCGGTTAAGTTGATGATTCTATCTTTATAGACATTTAGAAAATATTGCATTTCATTAGCTTCTTGTTCGGTTCCGGTAACGATAATATTAACTTTTTCGGGCGGCAATAGCTGTATCAGTTGGGAAAAATTGTTTAATCCCCATTCGCGGGCGCTTCCTTTAGATTTTGGATGTATAATTAGGTTAAATTTGTTACGATCTATTATTGAAAATAAACGTTCGGGCACTGGTAATACTTTTGTAAGCCCGTATAGATGTTGAATTTCTTGTTCGCTAGGAATTGAAAATTTTTCTTTTAATATGGGTTTTAATAATTCAAAGTTTAATTCTATTTCGTGTTTTTCAGAGTTTTTTCGACCCAAATGAACTAATTGATTACATGAAATTAAATGATACCAGCGATGACTAGTACCGATACGATGTTTAATTTGAGCTAATTTTGCTAATAGTGCAATTTTTTTATTCGGGTACACATGAATTATTGTATCGGCATTTAACTTACGAAAAAATTTAATTTGTTTTCGGATAGGATATTCTTTAATTTTATTCCATTCAACTATCTTATCAATGTTTTCACATGTTTCTAGTATTGGCTTAGTATAATTGTTGCCTAAAAAAATAATGTAAGAGTGCGGATAATGTTTTTTTAAAAACCCAGCGAGTGGTAGTGTTAATACTACATCGCCAATTTTATCGGTTCGGCTAATTATAATACGTTGGTGTGCTTTCACTTTAACGAATAAGTAATATTTTTCCTGAAAGCTGATAGCCTTTAATATCGGGTGATGTTACATGAAAATAATAAACACCAGGCGGGACTTTAATGCCAGCAGAAGAATATCCGTCCCAATAAGGACGTTTGGCAGTAACAGTATATACGATTACACCCCATTTATTGAATATTTCGAGAGTAAAATTATTGTAGCCATTTGTTTTGACGACGAAAACATCGTTCATCCCGTCACCATTGGGGGTAAAAATGTTAGGAGCCATGAGCGTATCTCTTGCTTGAATAGTGAAATGTACAGTATCGTGGCAACCTGCACCAGCCTTCACAACTAAGCTTACATTATGTTGACCTTCATGAGGGAAAATGTGAATTGCATAATTTTCTCCTTTTTGATACTGAGTTTGATCAAAATTCCAATAATAGTAATATGGATATCCATCGTTGTTAGTTATAGTTGCTTCGAAATAAAATTCAAAAGAGGGTAAAAATAATGTGTCAGTATATGATATACTAGCTTGTGGGAAGTCACGAATTTGTATGTAATTATTTTTGGTTTTAGTTTGTGTAGCGTTGGAGCTTGATGCAGTTAACTTTACAGTATAAAATCCAGGGCTCGAATATGAATGAGTGGGGTTTTGTTGTATAGAAGTGTTTCCATCGCCAAAATCCCATTGCCAATTGAATACTGTATCGCCAACAGATAAATCGGTAAATTGTATGGCATAACCCGGACAGGCTACCGTTGTATCGGCTTTAAAGTTAACGCTAATTTGGGCTTGTGTTGAAATATAAAATACGATTAATATAACTGTTAATTTCTTTTTCAACGATTTAGACTTCCTTATTCCATGCAAAAATAAAAAAAATGTATGGGTTTAGAAAAAAGTTTCTACATATTTTTTGTCAAATTTTTAACAATATAAAACTGATAAAAAAATTCTTTTGCAATTATTCGAAGTGCCATGTATGATGGAATAGCAAGCATCATACCAATTACTCCAGCCAGCAATCCCGCTGCAAGAATTACAAGAAAAATTTCGAGGGGGTGAGCTTTTATCGCATTAGAGTATATATACGGCTGAATAATTGAGGCGTCTATGATGTTAACAGTAAGATAAACTAGTGCCATATATAACATTTGCGGTAAGATTGAATCGTAGATGTCGAATTGAATATTTGATAAAAAACCTACAATCATACCAATACTAAACGAAATAATAGGACCTACATAAGGAATAATATTAAAAATAGCTGCTACAATACCTAATATTATTGAAGTACTTATATTACATCCAACGATGAGCATGCCCAAACTAACTAAACAGAATACTATTAGCATATCTGCAACTACACCACTAAAATATCGCATAAGCATTTTACTAATACAAATCAATACGTGTTTTACTTCGGTTTGATATGAAACAGGAATAAACTTAAGTAATGTACGCATAAAAAGTTTTTCGTCTTTTAAAAAGAAAAATGCAATAAATGTAATGACAAAAATTGCAACTAATAGGTCTATAATTGTAGATAGAAAATTGCTAAACGCAGATTGAATGTTAGCAATGTTAAAAGTTAATAAAAATTTGTTTACAATAAATTGAGATAGATTGCTGTATTCTTGACTAAGCAACCCTAATGAATATAAAAATTTTCTGATATTTTCAATAGGGGCAGAAATTTTTTCGTTTAAAATTTGAGGATTTACAGAAGCTAAATTGTATATTTCATTAATAATTAGAGGAAAAATAAAATATGCTAATAAAAATAAAATAAACCAAAATGTGAACAATAGAAATGATGCTCGTAAAAAAGCAGGGATGGCAATTTTTTTTATTCTTATTTTTTTTAGTTGAATATTTAATGGATTAAGTATTAATGAAATTACTGAAGCAACAATAATATAAACCCACAATTTCCAAAGGAAATAAGCTATTACAATAAATACACCGCTTAAAAGTGTTATTAAAATAGTTGTTTTATTTAACTTCATAATGTTATTCCTGCTACAATAAATATATTCTCACGTATAGGATTGATAATACACTGTACTTTCAATGGAATTTTAAATGTGCTTGTGATAGGAATATCTTTCGTAACACTGCAACCTACATTGCATACCCCTGCTTTGTGTGCATACCATCCTTTATCGAAAGTTCCACCACAAAAAATAAGAACTTGTTCTTTTTTGACTTCGTACGAAAGTTCTATGTAGCTACTATGTAGTGTATCATTGCCCCAAAAATTGTACGATGCGAGCAATGATATAGGATATTTTTCAGAAAAAGTATACGATACATCACAACTTAACGTATGACCAGTAGTTGAAGGCTGATAGTCGAAGTAATGATTATTTGAAAGTATGTTCATATAAAAGTAATCGTAAATATAAAGCTGAAATTGTTTAACTTGTAAAAAAGCATATAAATCTGTTTCTTGAATGGGCTGATTATTTATACTAAATGACCCCCACGCACCTATACCGAAGTAATTTTTATATAACAAAAATTGTATGTCGGGTTGAACACATGGTGAATTAAAATAATCACTACCTCTCCAAATGTAACGGCTAACCAGATCTGCACCAATGTTTACACGTTTATTACAACTATCCGATTGTGCAAAAGATATTAATTGTGTACAAATAAATAAATAAAAGAAGAAAAGTAGCCTACACCAACAGCAACGAAACATCAAAAAATTATTTCTTAAAAATAGTTTGAATTATATAAGGCAAGATTCCTAAGCCTATAATAACAATAACAGGCCAAAGTCCTATGAAGCTGGGCATTGGCATACGTTTAAATGCCATGAAGAAATAAAAACTTAAGAAAAAAGCAATAAAAATTAGCCCAAACATGATGCTTAAAAAGGCTAATAGCTTACTCGACGATGGTAAGTATTCTGTTTGACCTTGTTCGTTCAGCCTTTTTGAAGATAACGCTTGAGTAAGGCTAAATCCGCTGCGTTTTAGGAAAAGAATGGTTATAATAAAAAATAACCCCAGAGCAAATAATGGACTTAAAACTAGAATTTTATTTGATAATGGTAATGGTTTTACAAAATTTGGTGGACAACACGATTTGTTTTTAAATATTTTAATATTCTTTTCTGCAAGTATAGGTTGTTCTGCTTTTAATAACATTTTTTCTTCATCATCTTCTAGTTCATCTAATGCGATTTTTTTCTCTAAAACAACCAAACGTTTTTCTAAGCTGTCTATTGATATTGTTTGGTTAGCTTTGATTGAAAAAGAAAAAGCTACAAAAGATAAAATAATACAAATGATAGTTTTCATATGCTTTTGTTTTTAAAACTTACGAAAGTTACAACGTTTTTTTTAAAATACAAAAAAATTATTCATTGAAATCCATTTCCATGTTGTTCATTTCTTGCTGACGTTGACGTTCGCGTTGTTTGATGCCTTCATTTATTTTATATGAAAAAGTAACGTATAGTATTTGTGTTTGTCGCTTAAATTCCATAACGGCTTTCATGGAAGGATCGTCGGTTTTAACTTGGAAATTCATGGTATTGAATATGTCGCTCATTCTTATCGAAACGGAAGCTTTTCTGTTCCAAATTTCTTTTTTAATAGCGGCGTCAACAGTGTAAAATGCTGTGCGAGTTGCTTGAGCCATAACGGAAGGACCATTAAACATACCGTTTAGTTGTAAAGACCATTCTTTGGGCAGAAATAACGAAGCATTCAACCGTGCGTTGTACGAAAATATAGAATTGGTTAAATCGTTACCTTCATTACTTCCAAAGACGCTAGTTTTATAATACGAAAATGTAGCCATTAGTCGCAGTGGCTTTATAGGTTGAGAAGTTAGCGTAAATTCCAATCCATACGATTCGGCTTTATTCATATTTAATGGAAAAACAGTAACTGTTCCTGAAGTATCAACCTTTCTGTAACGACTAACTACATTATCTGTCCATTTGTAAAATATGTCGGAAGTGAGTGAAAGTTTTTTCCAGTCTTTAATGTGACTAATTTCGTATGAGTTAATATATTCTGGTTTAAGATCCGGATTTCCTGCATGCCAAGTTAAAGGATCCGATTTGTCAATAAATGGATTGAGTGAGTGAGGATCGGGACGGTTTATTCGACGGCTGTAGCTCGTTTGTAGCTTATTGTTATTAGGCAAGCTGTAACTAATATGTGTGCTTGGAAATATATTGAAGTAATGGTTATCGAATTTTATTTGCGAAGTTATTTGATCCCCTTTTTGAAACGTTTCTTCTGCTCGTAAACCTATTTGAATGCTTATTTTTTTCCATTCATGCGAAAATGTTGTGTAAGCAGCAAAAACATAATCAGAATATATGAAATGATTGGATAATAGAGTATCGTTAGTAAAATCATTGAGCGTTGTATCAAAATTAAAGAAGTTGTAATTATTATCTGTAGTTCTTGCCATTGCTTTTATGCCAGCATCAATACGAGTTTTTTCTGCAATTGGATGAACATAATCGCTTTGAATGGTAATATTTTGAAACTGATTGTTGCTTATTGATCGCTGATTTGGAGTAAGATAAATAGGGAAGTAGTTTATTTGATTATAGTTTTCGGTATCATCAAATTTTCCTAACGAGTAATAAGTGTCAAAAGTAAATTCTCTAATTGGAACAGAAAAGCGTTTACGATAATTTAAAGAAATATCAATATTTTGATTGGGGTTTTCAGATTTTTCATATCGGCTATAGTATTGTTTATAGGAATTATAAGCATCGAAAACTTTGTTGATAGAGCTGTCGTTTCCTGTTCTATTCCCCATTCTATATGTTGATGAGAGTGTAATACTTTCGTAGTTATTGATGTTATAGTCGATGCCTGCTTTAAAATTGTGCGACATGTGCCTGCCTTCTCTATTAGAACGAATAATGGTATTGGATATTAGCGAGTCGTTAAAATATATAAAGCGATCATGATTTCTATATCCTTTTCTATCATCGTTTCTGTAATCATAACTAAAAAATAAATTGGTTTTGTTAATCCGTCGGTTAATACTAAACGTACCGCCAAATTTTTTTAGAGTGCCATAATTTAACGAAACTAACCCATTAACACCTTGGCGTTTTTCTTTTTTTGTGATGATATTTAAAATACCTGCCATGCCTTCTGGGTCGTATTTTGCTGAAGGATTGGTAATAATTTCAATTCGTTCTATAGTGCTTGCCGGTATTTGTTCTAATATAGTAGATTTATCGCCAGCTATTAATGTGGAAGGTTTTCCATCAATCAGAATATTAACATTTGTACTTCCACGCAACAAAACATTTCCATCCATATCAACTTCCACAGAAGGGGTGTTTCGTAATACATCTACAGCATTTCCACCACTAGTAACAATGTTTTTATCAACATTAATTACTTTTTTATCGAGCTGGAATTCAACTAGTGGCTTTTCGCCAACAACTTCTACTTCTGTTAATTGAGTAACTGCTGGTTTCAGTTGAATAAGACCAAGATTTATGATTGGATTTTGAGGAGTTAAACGAATATTTGTTGTATAGCGTTCGAAACCAATAAACTGAATTTTTATCAAATACATACCGGGTCGTAATTTTTCAATTTTAAAAAAGCCGTTGTCGTCGGTAATTGTTCCTCCGGCTATAGTAGTGTCTCTCATACGAATCATTGTTACATTTGCATACGGCATGGGTTTTTGACTCTGAGAATCTATTACTTTACCAGAAATTTCACATTCAATATTCTGAAAATTCGGTTTTTCTTGTGAATACAAAAAATTACAAAGAAAGGCAAAAACAATAAAAGCGATGATTTTTTTCATAAATGTTTTATTTAAACATATCATTAGATTGTTTGAAAACTTCAAAGTTTAATTTAGGAGATTACTTTTGATACTTTGTACCGAAAATGTTAAAAGTTAAAAAAATATTATTTTGATGTTATGAAATTGTTATATCTTTGCTTTCCTTTATTTTTTTCTTATGAAAAATAGTATGCTAAATAAGAAAATGGCAGCTTATACAGCTCCACAGGAAGTTAAAAAGGCAGGGATTTATCCGTATTTCAAAGTTATAGAATCGGCACAAGAACCTGAGGTTATTTACAAAGGTAAGAGAATGTTGATGTTTGGCTCAAATAGTTACTTAGGTTTAACCAATCATCCTCGAATAAAGCAAGCTGCTATTAAAGCTATTGAAAAATATGGTACAGGGTGTGCAGGCTCACGATTTTTAAATGGAACTATTGATTTACATATCGAATTAGAGCATAAACTGGCAAAATTCGTAAATATGGAAGAAGCTCTGGTTTTTAGTACGGGTTTTCTTACTAATCAGGGCGTTATATCTTCTATTACCGGAAGACACGATTATTTAATTATTGACGATTCCGATCATGCATCAATTATTGAAGGAACCAGATTAAGTTTTTCAAAAGTATTAAAATACAAGCACAATAACATGGAATCGCTCGAATGTGTATTAAAAGGATTGCCAAACGATAGAATAAAATTAATCATAACCGATGGAGTTTTTAGCATGGAAGGAGATATTGCTCCTTTGCCAGAAATAGTAGCTCTTGCCGAAAAATACGATGCCTCAGTAATGGTTGATGATGCACATGGATTGGGAGTATTAGGAAAGTTTGGTGCTGGTACAGTTAATCATTTTGGGCTCGAAGGGAAAGTTGAGCTTATAATGGGTACATTTAGCAAGTCGTTGGCTACCGTAGGGGGGTTTATTGCCGGCACAAAAGAAGTTATCAATTATTTAAAACATAATGCTCGATCGTTAATTTTCAGTGCCAGTTTGCCTCCTGCATCAGCAGCCAGTGTTATTGAAGCAATAAATGTTATTTATGAAGAACCCCAGCGAATTGAAAAGTTATGGGAAAATACCCGTTATGCGAAAAAATCGTTTTCTGAAGCAGGCTTTGATACCGGCAATAGTCAAACGCCCATAATTCCATTGTACATAAGAAACGATCATCTTACCTTTAAGTTTACTCAAGTATTAGCCGATAATGGAGTTTTTGTA
>JAOADU010000050.1 GCA_026417155.1 Bacteroidales bacterium
CTTATTTTACCCAGTCATTCAGAAAATTTTGGAATGGTTGTTGGAGAAGCATTACAATACGAAATACCAGTAATTGCCTCAACAGGAACACCTTGGAGCGACCTAAACACATATCAATGCGGTTGGTGGGTAAATAATGATGTTGATACACTTGCAAACACAATCGAAGAGGCTATTTCGCTTTCTGATGTAGAAAGAGAAGAAATGGGTAAACGCGGAAGAAAACTTATTGAAGAAAAGTATAGAATAGAGATTGTTGGAAAACAAATGATTGAACTATACGAATGGATAGTAAATAAAATACAAAAACCAACATTTGTAATTTAAGCCTTATGATACAACCGAACCAAATAAATTTGTCGCAATACAAAAATCAATTTTCATTAACACACCAAATAAAACGTTGGTTATGGGCAGTTTGTTGGTTTATTTTAGCTAGGCCATTCCCTCGTAGCATAGGAAATAAATGGAGAATTTTATTGTTGAAAATTTTTGGTGCAAAAATTAAATGGACTTGTGGTATTTATTCCTCTACTCGCATTTGGGCTCCATGGAATTTAGAAATGGACGATTATTCTACATTAGGACCAGAAGTTGATTGTTACAATGTCAATAAAGTAATCATTGGCAAACAGGTAGTTATATCGCAGAAAGCTTATTTATGCACAGCTTCACATAATTATAAAAGTAAAACATTTGAATTAATTTCTGCTCCTATTATCATTAAGGATCAAGTATGGATAGGAACTGCTGCTTTTATTCATATGGGAGTTGTTTTAAATGAAGGATGTATTGTTGCTGCTACTTCCACCGTAACCAAAGATGTAGATCCATGGACTATAGTAGGAGGAAATCCGGCTAAATTCATAAAAAAAAGAGATTTATATGAATGATAAACTCCCCATAACAGTATTAGTTCCTACTTTAAATGCTAGCGAACAGCTGGAAGAGCTTATCCTTTCAGCTAAAGATCATTTTTATGAAATAATGATTTTAGACAGCCTTAGCCATGACAATACCATTGATATAGCACTAAAATATAACTTAAAAGTTGTACAAAAACCATTTACCTACTATGGCGATCATTTTCAATGGATGGTTACCCACATGCCTGTTCAAACAGAATGGATGTTTTTAGTTGCTCAAGATGAAGTTTTTTCAGATGAATTAATAAAAGAATTAAAAAGCCTTTTTAACAAAAATCTACAAGATAACTTCGATGCATTTACGGTAAAATTGCGACTTTGGTTTCTTGGTAAACCGCTTTCTATTAAACAAGATATTATTCGACTTGTAAAAAAAGGTAAATTTAAAATTTCCGATACTTACTGTAATGAACAAGTAATTGTTAAGGGTAAAGTAGGAAATTTAAAAAGCCATTTAGAACATAAAGATTCACCCAATTTGTTTCGATGGTATCAAAAACAAGCCTATTATGCTATTTTAGAAGCTAAAGCAAGAATTGAGCAAAAAAAAATCTATTCTTCAAAACCAAATTTATTTGGCAACAAACTAGAACGAAGAATGTTTTTTAAAAAAATTTTCTTTCGATTTCCTTTTCGATATCAAATTATTTACTTTTATAATTTAATATATAAAGGAGCTTGGAAAAGTGGAAAAGTTGGTTTTGCGTGGGCTCATCTTCGTTCCGAAGTTTATAGAATGTGGGAATACGCAGAATTAGAAATGAAAAATACGGGGAAAATACCAGAACTGCCGAAATTGTCGCAAGGCTCTTTTGATCCTAGAATTATTAACAGTGAACTTCAAAAAACAATTTATCCTGTAAACTAAAACAACTATGCTTAAAAATATTATCATAATCATAATGCTTCTTATTTTAATAAATAAATTTTCTTATAGTCAAATAGGTATTAATACCACAGGAAATTTACCAGACTCGTCGGCTGCCTTAGATGTTGATTTTGACAACAAAGGTGTTCTTATACCACGTCTAACAACTACTCAACGAAATCAAATTATTAATCCACAAAATTCTCTGATTATTTTCAATAAAACTACTAAATGTTTTGAAGTATTTTTAGATAGTATTTGGCGTAATCTTTGGTGTAAAGATTGCTCAACTTGTTTTCCATGTTCTACCCCTCCGCAAAATGTTAACATTCTCTGTCAACCTTATCCACCATGCAAAAATCAACCATTAACTCTAATGGGAGTAGCTAACAGTGCAACAAACTTCAATTGGACTGGTCCTAACAATTTTACAGCAAATTCACAATATGTTATTATACCAAACTTTCAAAACGAAAACGAAGGAATTTATAGTTTAACCGTAACGAATAGTTGTGGCAGTCAAACAACTACATTGCCAATATACATAGGCACAACAACCCCCGAAAATATTAATGTTAACGTTACTCCCAATCCTGTTTGTTTAGGCGATACTTTTCTACTTCAAGCTACTGGAGGTCAAGGAGCAACTTATTGGTTGTGGTCTGGTCCTAATGGTTTTAATGCTTATTCTCAGAATAATTTTGTAACAACTACTACAGAATCACACCATGGTGTTTACACAGTTACTGCGTCGAATCATTGTGGACAAAAATCGGCACAAACAAATTCGTTAGTTGTTCAAGATTGCCCAGCTAAATGTATGATACTAGGAGGTCCATTAGATGATTTAGGCAATAAAATTATTACTACAAGCGATAATGGTTTTTTAATAGTAGGACAAAGCAATTCTTTCTCTAATAACAACGATATTTTCATTATAAAATTAAATCAAAATTTTTTAGTTCAATGGAAAAAGACACTTGGCACAATTTTATCAGACATAGGTTATGCTGTTATAGAAAATTCTAACAAAGAATTTATTATTGCAGGTATTACTAATTTTAATACAGCTGGCATAGAGGATGTTTTGCTTTTAAAAATTGATTCCATCGGAAATTTAATTTGGGCAAAATCTGTAGGAGGTACAAATACTGAAGCCTATGCTGGTATAGTTTTTAATCATATCATTAAAACTAATGATAATAATTATGCGTATATATCAGTAACTCAATCATATGGTTCTGGATTATATGATGCCTATTTTATTCAATTTGATGATAATGGCAATATATTAAGTTCCAAAGCCATCGGAAGAGGATATTATGAATATTTATATTCGTTTGTTCAAACTTCAACAAACGATTTTTATTTTTCTGGAAATGCTTGGATTTTGGGTTCAGGTCAACAAGATGATATCTATCTAGTTAAAACCGATAATTCTGCCAACTTAATTTGGTCAAAAAAAATAAATGGACCACAAAGAGAAATCGGTTTTAAAATTATTACCACAACTGATAATGGTTTTGCTGTTACTGGTTATACAACTTCATTTGGATCGGGTGATCGAGATATTTTTCTATTAAAACTAACTTCATCAGGTACAGTAGATTGGATAAAATCGTATGGCTTAAATAATATAGAAGAAGCTCGAGATATAGTTCAAACACCTGATGGAGGTTATGCTATTTTAGGTTTTACAAAATCTGTCGGAAATGGAGGCGAAGATATTTTACTTATAAAAACATCATCAATTGGAAATTTAGAATGGGCAAAATGTATAGGTAAAAACAACGATGAAAGAGGAGTTTCAATGGTAATTAAAAATAATGAAGTTGTAGTTCTTGGAAATTCTAACTCGTATTATAATAATTATGATATCATTTTAGCTAAGTTCGATTTATCAGGAAATTCTTGTTGTGCAAATTGTGTAAGTTTAAATGTCGCTAACGGAAGCATAAGCGAAAGTAACATTACAACAAATATTATAAATGGTGGAATCACTAAAACATAAACATTACTACCTGGTACAGGTGGAATAAAAAAAAGAATTTGTAATTAGTAATATCTAACAAATGAAAAACAGTTTAATTTTTAAAATCGTAAATTCCCTTAAAAAATTATCTAACTTATTTCACCCAATTATACGAATATATATCATGTATGGGGGAAATAAAGTATTAAGGCAAATTATTATTGCTTATTGGAAAAAAAAAGGAAGGCCTTATCCACCTCCATCTGGTATAAAACAATTAACCATTGAAAAATATTCTAAAATGTTTAATTGCTCTATACTTGTTGAAACTGGTACCTTTTTAGGAAATATGATTATTTCACAATTTTTTAATTTTAAAAAAATTTATAGTATTGAATTATCTGAAGAACTTTATAAGAAGGCATTAAAAATTTTTAAATATTTTAATAAAATCACTTTAATAAATGGTGACAGCGGAAAAGAATTGTATAAGATTATTCCAACATTGCACAATAGAACTATATTTTGGCTTGATGCTCATTATTCAGGTGGAATTACTGCAAAAGGAAGTGTAGAATGTCCGGTAACTGAAGAATTGAAAGCAATACTGTCAAACAATAAGTATAAACATATTATTCTAATTGACGATGCCAATGATTTCAAAGGATTTAATTCCTATCCTAGTATAGAAGAGTTAAGAATTTTGGTTGCTCGAT
>JAOADU010000088.1 GCA_026417155.1 Bacteroidales bacterium
GCTTTGTCTTGTGCCGAAGCCCATACAACTATGTCAGCTCTGGCGCTGCCGGGTCCACGACTTGAACTCGTTAGTTTAACTTCTTGAGCCATTTGATCAAGTGAGTAACCGTATTCGTTTACGAGTTTGCAGATATAGTTCTGTCTTACCAACTCTTCTGGCGTTTCTATGTGCCATTTGCCTGTCAAAGGGGCAAATATTTTTCCGTCCTTTTGTTGTATCGTTAATTCAGTCATTTAATATTTTTTCTAATTGTCAAATTTAGTTTTAAATGTCGGTTTGTCTGTCTGAGCGTTTGCAAAAAATGGCTCTTTTGGTTTTTCAGTGTTGGGTTGTGTGTCGGCAAAAACCAAATGTGCCATTTGTGGGTCGGCTGTCTTTTTACTTTACACTGACGCACAACTTACTTATATGTATCACAAAATTGTACAAACTCATCATTTAATTGTTGTATTTGTATGATACATGTCATATAAAATTACTAAATACAAATTTAGTAAAATTTTCATAAAGTATCAAATGGAGAAGATATTTTTTGTAAACTTTTTTCGCTAACATGAGTATAAATTTCCGTAGTTCGAGTGCTTTTGTGTCCAAGTAATGTTTGAATATAGCGTATATCAACACCCGATTCTAAAAGATGTGTAGCATAGCTGTGTCTGAGCCAGTGAAGTGTTACAGGTTTTGAAATATTTACTTTTTTTATAGCATGTTTCAAAACATTTTGTAAGCTTTGTTCGGAGTATGGTTCGCCGGTCTGTTGTCCTTCAAACAACCATATTTTAGGTTTATATGCTTTATAGTATTCGCGAAGCATTTCTATTATTTTATCGGATATAGGCACTTGCCTGTCTTTATATCCTTTTGAGTTACGAATTATCAACATATGTCGTTTTGAATCAACATCAGCGATTTTTAAATTTAACAGTTCGCTACGTCGAAGTCCGCAGGCATATATTAAGCTTAGCATGGTGCGATGTTTTATATTTGTTGGAGCTTCGAGTATGGCTTTTACTTCTTCTTTACTCAACACATTGGGCAGCTTATGTTGGCGACGTGGTCGTTGCAATGCTTCGACTTCGATTTTGCTTTTGCGGATTTTTTTGAAATAAAGTTTTATGGCATTGATTATTTGGTTTTGATACGAAAAACTTAGTTTTTGTTTAATAATATACTCGTTTACAAAATAAATTACATCGTTGTTGTTTAAGCTCGTAATATTCTTATCTTTAAAAAAATAAAGAAAAACAAACAAAGCATCGCTATATGTTTTAATGGTGTTTGGGCTGTAACGTTTAAACTTTAACCATTTTTCGAATCTTTCTTTTTCGAATGCAATATCATCGGTCAGATTTGTTTCCGTTTGAGTTTCATTTTTTGAAATGGTATTAGAAATACTTTTAATATCGATTTCAGCAATATTTTTAAATATTTCACGTATTTGATTCAAATCAAATTTGGAATATGAAATATACCATATTCTTTTTGAAGCGCTCCACCGTGCATTTAACTTAGTTTTAAGTATATGGATAAGCTCGAAATCTTTTACGAAAATAAAGCTTACAATTTTTTCGTTATGGTGAGTGTCGTATTGTAGCTTGATGGTTTTCATAATGAAAAATGCACGTAAACCTGATTTAAAACAACTCCATTTTTTAAATAAACTATTAAAATTTAAACTTTAAGGCTCCGCCCTTTCACTTACAGGCTTGTAAGCTAAAATTCAATAGTATAAAGCTAAAGAAGAAATTTATCATTCCTTCAGCATCCAAATTTAAAACAAAAAAATAAAAATAACAATAAAGAATAGTAAAAAATTGGCTGAATTTTTTAAATAACAAATTCATTTTTGGCTAATTTATGAAATTATATCCATACATTTGTAGCAGTAACGATAGGTTAACAAGTAATTAATACTTCTACATGAATGTTGGAGACACTGTAACACTGGCATCCTGCCAGTGAAGAATTACCACTCCGACAAGGATGTCGGAGATACATTGTATTCTGACATCTTGCCAAATCGACATTTACAGAACTCAATAATTTTTGAGGAAATTAGTCCTTAATTTTAAGCTACTCAACGACTTAAATGGAGATACTAACTGTTTTAGCAGAGGTATATTTTACGCAAATAGTATTTTTAGAATTAAGCCCAAAAATTTAAAATTCAACATACCATTTTAGTTTTTCCCAGTCATTTTCGGAGAGGATATGATTAGAGATGAGGTCTTGGGAAGAATTTATCTTGCCATATTTTTTGCGGTAGTTCAAGATAGCTTTAACCATATCTTTATTTAAGTATGGATGTTGAATTAGTGTAACGTAATCGGCTAAATTAATGTTTACTTTCTTTACTTCAAAAATATCAACATATAAGTAGGGATTAATTTTATCGTATAATTCGTTCGTAATACCATAAATTTCCTTTAGTTGTTCTTTTGAAACAAAACCACCCAGCCGTTGACGATACTTTACAATTCGGTTGGCAAACGATGAGCCAATACCGGGTAACGATATTAACATCGTAGTGTCGGCAGTATTCAATTCAACCATTTCCATTTTAACAGAATGAGCTGCAGGTCTTTGGGGTTGGTTTTGTTGTAGAGGTCTATTTATATTGCACGTTAAATGGCTACGAATAGTATTAAAAATACTATCGTTCATGCCCCATAATTTTTTTATATCTTCAATCGAATAGAATTTTCCGCCTTTCGAAACATAATTAATCCATGTACGGGCAAGTTTTTCGCTTAAGCCAATACAGTTAAGAAGCTCAAAAGTTGGAGAATTAATTTCCACGTAGCAAGTATCGTAAATGCCTTGTTGATTGGAAACGCTTTGTTGTGTAATAGATGAGGCTTCTAAACTGTCTTTTTGACGATAAAATTCTTTTAATGCTTGTTCAAAGTGGTTGTATTCGGACAATTCGTGATAGGTGAAAATAACATCAAAAAAAGAATAAAAAGTCCAGCCTAATATATTCAATGTTATTAAAAATAAAATTCCATTTCGCTCTTTGCGAGTAAATCGGAAATAATTACTAAAAAAACTCATGAAACGGTTCCATCATTTTCAGACATGGTATCGTTGTTAAATTTTTGTTTTGAGCGGAGTACTTTAATAAAAAAATATATCGTAATCACGGCAATTATCCCTTCCGAAACGAGCATGAATATCAAAGCCTCTGTATTCATAAGTTAGATTTTTGTTTTTTGTAAGCTTTCCACACTAAAAAGGCAATGCCTAAAAACAGTATAACCAGAAGTAGGCGAGAAGCGGTAATCCAGAAAATTTTATTTACGACAAATCCACTATAAAGAGCATCGCCCGCCTTAAGAGATACATTAGCAGTAACCAATGGTTTATCGTTTTTATCTAAGCAAAAAGTGTGTATTTCACCATTAGTATCGCAAACTTCTATCATATCTTTATCTACTTTAGTTACTGTGCCATCAAATTCGATATAATAAGTGTTGGCAAAAAATTCTTTATTGTATGCGATACCTTTATTCATGATTTTGCCTAAGATAGATTCTTCGTGAAGTTCGTATTTTGATGTAAACAAAGTACTCCAGTCATCTTTTTCGGGGCGAATAAGGGCTCCCAAAAAAACGATAATCAATATAATAGGTGTTACATATTTTAATATGTATTTATAAATAATGGGTATTTTAATTTCGGCACCTTCGGTTAATATTTTCCATCCGTTATTTATTCCAAATACCCAGCTAAAGAGGATAACTTCGAGCATAGCAAAGACTACGAGAGTGACTGTTCCAGCCCAATAATCGTATTCATCAAAAACTCCATATTCAAAAAAGAATATAGTAGGCAAAGCCAATACAAGGGTAGCTATTCCAAAAGCAAGTGCTGATTTATTTCTTGTCCATTTGAATTCATCTTGTAAAAAAGCCATAACGGGCTGTCCCATGGCAAGCGATGAAGTGATACCTGCAAAAAATAACAAACCAAAGAAAGCAAACCCTGCTATGGCTGATAGTAAAGGTCCCCATTGTTCAAATAAGTAGGGCATAGAGCGAAAACCAAGTCCTAAACCGCCTAATTGTACTAATTCTATAACTTTATCAATTCCAAAATAACCAATGGATATAGGTATAATGATAGAACTACCGATAATTACTTCGATAAATTCGTTGGTCCAACCTGCGGCCATGCCGTTCAATGCAACATCGTCTTTTTTACGTAAGTAAGAAGCATAGCATTGTATCGAACCCATGCCTACCGAGAGAGTAAAAAATATTTGCCCCGCTGCAGCCAACCATACTTTGGGGTTAGCCAGTGAGTCGAATTGTGGAGTCCACAGAAAGTTGAGTCCAACAACGCCATCGTTTATAGCACCGTCTTCACCTTCTTTTAGTGTTAATGCTTTAATAACCAGAAAAATGCCGAAAATAATCAATAATGGCACACCTATTTTTGAGGCTTTTTCAATGCCACCACTTAACCCTTTGCTTAATATCCATACATTTAAACTAAGGCAAATAAAAAAGAAAACTAACGATTCGTAAGGAATGCCCGTAGTTGCCGATGAAACATCGAGGTAATTAGTAAAAAAAGAAGCAACATCATGTTGGCTCATGTTGTCAAATGTGCCCGCAATACTATGAAACATGTACGAAATGGTCCAGCTTTCTATGTAAGCATAGTACGAGGCAATAGCTATATTTGTAAAGATGCCAAAGACGCCAACATACTTCCATAACCACCGTTTGTTCATTTGATGAAACATAAACGGAGTAGTATGTTTGCCATATTGTCCGCCATATTTCCCAATAGACCATTCAACCCAAAGCAAAGGAATACCCAGCAATAAAAACGAAACAAAATAGGGAATGAGAAAAGCTCCTCCACCGTTTTGTACAGCTTGTACAGGGAAACGCAAAAAATTGCCTAACCCTACGGCATTTCCTGCCATAGCAAGTACTAGCCCAACACGGGTTGCCCATTGTTCTTTTGAGGACATAATCTTAGTTGCGGTTTGTACAATTCAAATCTTCGAAAGCAATTTTAAGGCGTTCAATGATGAATTTTTCGCCTTCACGTAACCAAGCACGAGGATCGTAATATTTTTTGTTAGGTTTGTCTTCGCCTTCGGGATTACCAATTTGTCCTTGTAAGTAGTCTTTCTTTTTCAGATAATATTGATGAACACCATCCCAAAATGCCCATTGTGTGTCAGTATCTATGTTCATTTTAACTACTCCGTATGAAACAGCTTCGCGTATTTCTTCGCGAGAACTTCCCGAACCACCATGAAATACAAAACTTACCGGTTTTTTACCTGTATGATACTTCTTTTCTATATACTCTTGTGAATTTTTTAAGATAATAGGTTGTAATTTTACATTTCCGGGTTTATAGACACCATGTACATTCCCGAAAGATGCAGCAATGGTAAACTGATCGCTAATTTTCATCAATTCTTCGTAAGCATAAGCAACGTCTTCGGGTTGTGTATAAAGGCGAGAATTATCTACTCCGGTATTGTCTACGCCATCTTCTTCGCCTCCAGTAACTCCGAGCTCTATTTCCAAAAACATACCTATTTTTGACATTCGCTCGAGGTAACGCTTACAAATTTCAATATTTTCGTGTAATGGTTCTTCACTTAAATCGAGCATATGCGAGCTAAACAATGGCTTGCCATGTGTTTTGTAAAATTTTTCGCCGGCATCAATAAGAGCATCTACCCAGGGCAATAATTTTTTTGCTGCATGATCGGTATGTATAACAACTGGTATGCCGTACAATTCGGCAATTTGATGAATATGCATAGCACCCGAAATGGCTCCAGCTATAGATGCTTCTTGTTTTTCATTGGGTAATCCTTTGCCCGCAAAAAATTGTGCTCCACCATTAGAAAATTGTATGATGACAGGTGAATTAACTATTTTGGCTGCCTCGAGTACAGCATTTACCGAATTTGTTCCAACTACGTTTACTGCTGGTATAGCAAATTCTTCTTGTTTTGCTATGCGAAATAATTCTTTAAGATTTTGACCCCAGACAACACCGGGTTTTACAATTTCCATAACTTTTTGTGCCATAATTGATGGTTTTAATTCAAACAAAAATAATAAAAGTCAAATTTATTTACAAAACAAAATTAGAACGGATAACCTATACCAATGTTAAAGTTAAAATCATCTTGTTGAAGTTTTCTTTGAACAAAAAGCCATTGTTTATGTAATGGTTCGGAGGGATCTCTGCCTTTTAAAGCGAAATCTGTTCTTAAAATAAAAAATCCGAAATTGAATCGAATACCAATACCATAGCCTAAAGCTAAGTCGTAAAAAAATCTGTTTATATTAAAGTAGCCCAAATTATCGGGTCCTTTTTTTCTTATGTTCCAAATATTTCCGATGTCAACAAATAAAGCTGGTTCTATAGTCCAGAAAAGTTTAAATCTATATTCGAGATTTCCTTCTAATTTTATATCCCCGGTTTGATTAAAGATATTTCCTTGTGTTGTGTCGGCTAAGCTGCCAGGTCCTAAACTACGAACTGTCCATGCTCGGATACTGCTAGCGCCACCCGAAAAGTATCGCTTGTTGAATGGTAAAACTTCAGAATTGCCATAAGGGAAGCCAGCACCTCCGTAAAACCTATATACTAGCTTCGATGTTTTGCTAATAAAACGGTAATAGCGATAATCAACATCAGCGCGAATAAATTGTGAATATGGAACTTCTAAAATTTGATATGTTCCATTTTCGTTAGTATCGCTCCATTGCTTAAAAAAAGTAAAGAGAATGTTACCTGAAGTTTCAAACTTGCTTCGCAAGAAGACTGAATTTAATTTTTTTCGTCCGACTTTATTATTGTTGTAAATAAAACCATACGATGTAATGGTTTCCATGTGGTTTTCATAACTATTTTCGAGAAATGTACCGCGAATAACTCTTCTAAATCTCCAGGAAATAAAAGGAATGCGTACATAGTTGAGTTCTATAGGATTAACAAAATGTTTTAAATTCTTGTTTCCGCTCCATTCATAGCCAAATGTTAAGGTGGTAACTGTACGCGTGTAATCGGGTCGTTGTTGAAAATTGTAAGCTGCCTGCATTTGAGTTGTAGGATTGTTATATTTAATAAAATTGTCGGAAATAAAAGGAAACAGAAATGAAGGGAAACGTATTCGGGCATTAACGCCAGATTCTATAGCATTAAAAGGCAAGTATTCCTGAATTTGTTCATTATTTTGCTGAACAACAGCTGTTTGACGTTCGATAGATCCATTAATTCCGATAAACAAATTTTGAGCACCGCCAAATACATTTCTGTTTGTATAAAGCAAATTTCCTGCAATGCCCAAATTACCCGACGAGTTTGTTCCTTCTGCTTCTATTTGATATGTTTGACGAGGTAAGGGAGATAGTTGAATAAAAGCATTTAGTTTTCTGGTGTTGCCCGATTCATTAAACTGAATATTAATAAGTTTAAAGTTTTGAAGTGACATGAATTTATCGTAGGTAACTTGTGCATCTTTTTGACTATAAATGCTGTTGGGTTGAATAAAATTCATTCGGTTTATAAGAGAAGGTTTGTATGCTAATTTACCCGTACCTATTAAATATAAATTTTGGTAATTTGTTGTATCTAATGTAGCAATGTATTCTTGACGGTTTTGTGTAGCCAATTTAGCATTATAGTTGTAGAAAACAAACACGCTATCAATAAAAAATATTTGATGTGGTAGTTCTATAATTGTGCCATTTGCAAGTTGTTTTTGTGATGGAAGGATTTTTCCTGTTATATTCGCTTTAAAATTTCCTACTGTTGTGTCAACTTCATAAATGATATAATCTTTGGTAAAATAATAATAACCTTTGTTTTTTAAGTATTCGGTTATACGCATTCGCTCCTGTTGCAAAATATCTTCGTCGAGGATAGAATTTTTTTTAATTAGTGATTGAGCAACCGCTTCTTTTAAATAAATACCAAGTTGCGGGTCGTTAGTATTCCAACTTATTTGTTGAATAGTATATGGATTACCTGTCTTTATCCGATATTCAACGATTGCTTTCTTTTTTCGTTTAATGATAGTATCGCTAATTTGGGTATAGTAATATCCTTTGCTTTTTAGGTATATGCTCAATTGTTGTTTAGATCTTTTAATCAGGTATTCATTAACTAAAACAGGTGGTTCGCCGACAATTGATCCTATTTTCTTTTTCCAGTTTCGTTCTTTACCTATGTTCGATAAATTATAAACATACAGGTGAAATGGAACAATCCAAAATATTTTTTTATTTGGTTTAGGTTGAATATAAGTTTCTAAGTCGCTAAGAGAAATTTTACTGTTATCAATTTTAACAGAATTTTTTTTTAGTAACCATTCGTTTTCAGGTACAAAACGGGTAGTTCGACAACTATAAAGAATTAAAAATATAAGAGCAAAATGTAATAATTTTTTATATTCAGAAAAAAACATTCATTGAAGAAAAATGTGTGTCTTTAATTTTTAGGTAAAAGACGCATTTGTTCAACTCCTTTCTCAGTGTATGATTGACCTATACTAGCCGAATCATTAGAAATATAGGTTGTTTGAATTAAATTATCAACAAGACGTTCGGCTACTATTTTTTTATTTCTGAGCTCACGTAATTCCCAAACTTGTGCATATTCTCCGTTTGCAAACTTTTTTTCATTGGTTACACGTGACGATGTGTAGGTGTTTGAAATGGTTTGACCTTCTTCATTTACTTTTCTGATTGTATGAACGGTTAACACGTCAGTATTATACGATTCGTAAATAAACGATATTCGTTCTTTATCTTTATATTTATTTAAGCCATTTTTTTCAACTCTGCCCAAAAAATTCCATGTTCCTGTGGCTCTATCGGTAAACGTTTGTAC
This sequence comes from Bacteroidales bacterium, assembly GCA_026417155.1. GTDB lineage: Bacteria > Bacteroidota > Bacteroidia > Bacteroidales > GWA2-32-17 > Ch61. The sequence goes on from JAOADU010000088.1 coordinate 8,884, forward strand.
TTTTTTGTCGTATGTTGTAACATTAGTATTTTCATCAACAGTAATTTTTTCAATTATGAGTTCATAGTTGAGCAAATATTTCATTTTACTATTTTTATCGAAATTGTATTCCGACTCTTTTAGAACACCGTATATTACAATAGTTGTATCGTGAGGCGTATCAATCGAATCGACAGTTAGCGTAACTTTATCGCCTTCAATAACAAATTTTCTTTTTGCTTTGTAGCTATTTTGAAACTTTTGGAACAGTTGGCTATCGAAAAAATCAATTTTCCAATCTCCCGTAACTCGTGCTTTTCTGGAAAGTAAAGAAAAAAATGGATCGTCTTCGCCACGCTTACAACCATTAAAAACAGCAATAACTGTCAATGCAACAAACAAAATGGTTAAGCCTTTTTTATTTTTCATATAATAAATATTTGATATTCAATTAATTGTTAATATTTGATGTTTTTTTAACCGTTGGGTAAAATTATTTAATAATTTTATATTGACAAAATTTATATCAAAAAAATGTTGATTTTTGTAAAAAAAATGTTGATAACTTGTTAATAAGTAAGGTAAGTAAAAGAAAATCAATAAAATAAAAAAGCCAGCAAAGCTGGCTTTTTTTAAGAAAGTTGTATTGTTTATTTGCTTACTTTTAAAACAGTTTTAATTTGTTTTTCGTATTCTTCTTTAGGATGTGCACCAATAAGCATTTGCGGTTGGCCACTAACAGGAATAAATAAAACAGCTGGAATGCTTTGTATACCAAATACTTGGGCGAGTTCTTGTTCTTTGTCAGTATTCACTTTGTATACATGTAGCTTCCCTTTATAATCTTTTTGAATGGCTTCGAGGTGTGGGGCTATCATTTTGCATGGGCGACACCAATCGGCATAAAAATCAATAATGGCTGGTAATTTTCCTTTATAATTCCAGGTTTTTGATTTCGAATAATCAAATATTTTTTGTTTAAATGTAGCAGCGGTTAAATGTTCAATACTACTACTCGAATTTGTATTCGATGGGGTTGCTTGTGCCCATAATGCAAATTGCAACCCAACAAATAAAACAGTCAACAAAGTTTTCATAGCTTATTTTGTTATTATAATCGGAGGTTTAACGCCTAAAACTTCGTCTATTGCTCTAACAAATGTTTCTTTGGGCAAAGCACCCATTGCCATTTGTGGTTGTCCATTTTTGGGAACAAACAACAATGAAGGAATGCTTCGAATACCAAAAACCATGGCTAATTCTTGTTCTGTTTCGGTATCTACTTTATAAATATCTATTTTCCCATCATATTCTTTCGACAGTTCTTCTAAAATGGGAGCAACCATACGACAGGGAGCACACCAGTCGGCATAAAAATCAATAATGCAAGGCTTATCGCCTTCAAATTTCCATTCTTGATTTTGTTCATAATTGAACACTTTTTCTTTAAATTCTTGGGTTGTTAAATGTTTAACCATAACTAATAATTTTTTTCAAAATTAATTCATTTTATTGAATGCACATATCAAAATATGTGCATATTTTCAAATTATAACTATTATTTTATTTTTTTTAACATTCTATGTAATTTTGTCATTCAAAATGTATTTACCGCTAAACGATAGGATTTTTAAAGTTATCGCAGAATTAGCAAAAATACACAACATAGAAGTTTATGTTGTAGGAGGTTATGTAAGAGATTTGTTATTAGAAAAAAAGTCGAAAGATATTGATATTCTGGTTGTTGGCGATGGGATTTATTTTGCCGAACAAGTTGCTCGTGTTTTAGATGCAAAACATTTTACTATATTTAAAACTTATGGCACAGCTCAAATTAAATATCGCAATTATGAAATTGAGTTTGTTGGTGCACGAAAAGAAAGTTATAGGTTTGAAAGCAGAAATCCTTCAATAGAGCAGGGAACATTTGAAGATGACATTAATCGTCGCGATTTTACAATAAATGCAATGGCTATATCGCTAAATTCGGATAATTTGGGTGAAGTAATTGATATTCATGGTGGAATAAACGATTTAAAGAAGAAAATAATTCGCACAACTGGAAATTCCGATATCATTTTCTCTGACGATCCTTTGCGCATGCTAAGAGCTATTCGATTTGCTTCTCAATTAAATTTTACAATAGACGAGCAAACCTTTGAAGGCATTAAAAAGAATGCTTATCGAATTGAAATTATCACAAAAGAAAGAATAGTTGATGAACTGAATAAGATTTTACTATCCACACTTCCTTCGTATGGTTTTATTTTACTTGATGAGTCGGGCCTGCTATCATTAATTTTACCTGAAATATCGAAGCTAAAAGGGGTAGAAAAGAATGAGGGAAAAACACATAAAGACAATTTTTATCATACTTTACAAGTTGTAGATCAATTGCGTTCCCGCACCGATAAGTTGTGGTTGTTATGGGCAGGCTTATTACATGATGTGGGGAAGTTTCAGACTAAAAAATTCCAACCTGGTGTTGGATGGACATTTCATGGTCATGAAGTTGTGGGGGCACATCTGGTTGAAAGAATTTTTAAACGGATGAAAATGCCTACACAAGAAACCATGCCTTATGTTAAAAAATTAGTAATGTTGCATTTGCGACCTATTTCACTAGTAAAAGAGGAAGTAACCGATTCGGCAGTACGAAGGTTGATATTTGAAGCAGGCGACGACCTAGACGATTTACTTATGTTGGCAGAAGCCGATATTACATCAAAAAATGAACAAAAAGTAAGATTATATTTAAAAAATTTTAAACTACTACGCGAAAAAATAATTGACATAGAAGAGAAAGATAAAATACGAAATTTTCAACCTCCTGTTTCGGGCGAAGAAATAATGCAGTGGTTTAATCTTTCACCTTGTAAAACAGTAGGAGATTTAAAAAACAAAATTAAAGATGCAATTTTGGACGGAATAATACCAAATGAACGTAAAGCAGCTATCGAATATCTACTAAAAATAGCAGAAGAGTTGAACTTGGTAGCTGATGAAAACAAAATTAACTGGGAAAAGTAACAATTATTTACCTCTTCCTTGGAAAATAATTTTTATGGTATATATAAGGATTTTAAAATCTACATAAAGCGACATGTTTTCAATATAAATGAGATCGTATTTGAGTCGTTCAATCATTTGATCAACATTTTCGGCGTATCCGTATTTTACTTGTCCCCATGATGTTATGCCAGGTCTAACTTTCTGCAAATGTAAATAATGAGGTGCTTTTTTCATTATCTGGTCGATGTAATATTGCCGTTCGGGTCGAGGACCTACTAACGACATATCACCTTTTAGAACATTAAAAAATTGAGGTGTTTCGTCGAGTCGTACTTTACGCATAAATCTACCAAAAGGAGTAATGCGAGGATCGTTTTTGCTCGATAAGGCTGGTCCGTTTTTTTCGGCATCTATATACATGCTTCGAAATTTGTAAATATTAAATGGCTTTCCGTATCTTCCAATTCGTTCGTGTGTATATATAATTGGTCCTTTGGACGATAGTTTTACTCCAATAGCTAAGAAAATATAAACGGGTATTAAAATGATGATGGCAATTATAGAGAAAACAATGTCAATAATTCGTTTTAAGTTTGCCTCAAATGGCGACATTAGGTTTCTCGATATTTCTATAAGTGGAGCAGAATAGGGTGTAGATAATCGTACGCTACCTGTCAATATGTCATATAGCGAGGGGATGGCTTTTATCACTACATTTTTGTTCTCGATACGATTTAAAATAGCGTTAATTTGATCGTGTTCCTTTGATTCGATAGCGAGAATGATTTCTTCAATTTTATATTTATCAATAATCCAGGGCAGATCTTTAACTTCGCCAAGATGAGGCAAGTAACGTTCTATTCGGAATTTGCCTTTTTCAGTTACACTTACAAATCCTACAAACAAATTGCCATTACCTTTGGGTGCTTTTTGAAACTCTTGAAATAAATCGAACGCTTTTTTATTACTCCCAACAAGCAATGTGTTAAATCCTATCTTTCTTTGATGAATTTTTCGAATGGTTATGGTTGTTAAAATTAATCTAGGAAAATATGTAAGCAGAAATTGTAACGAAAATAATGTAAATACTGAACGGTAATAATCGTGATAGCTAATAACATAATCGTCAAGTAATAAGATAAAGAAGAGGGCAATTGTTCCAAAAATTGTTATATAAAAAGTTTGCCATAATTCTTTGAGCCTCGACCGTCTGTATATGTCGGAATAATAGCCAACTAAATAGTAAAGAATTATCCAAAAAATAGGAATAAGAAGTAAGCCAGCAAAGAATTTAATATCATATTGCAGTTGAATAGGATAACCAAAATATTCGGTTTCGATGATAAGTTTTCTATAACTAAAAAATAAAAACCATGCAATTGCAGAAAAAATGAAATCGGAGGCTAAGTATTTTATGGTTTGTAACTTCTTATTCATTTTAAAAATGCAGTAATTTTAGATTGTCAATTTCTATTTCGCCTTGTGAGTAGCCATCTTGCAATACCCCTCTTATAATGACATTGTAATCCAATGCATCCATGTTTTGTGTAACTGTGTATGTAAGATCGATGTATATATGATTAAATTTATGTGGATGTGGATTTAATACAATGATGTCGTTAGCAACCGATGATTGTAATTTATTAACTAATAGTCCCAGTGTAAACGGGTGATTGCACCTATAATCGAGTTCAAGAAAAACAGCACTACCATTTACTGGTAGGTCGAAAGCCTCGGACGATTTGTAATAAAATTTTTGTCGTATAGCGTCAATAGTAAATTTTCCGAATTTGTTATTATTAGATGTATCGGAAACAATATACATAACAGTATCTGAGCCAATCATACGATCGAGGCTGTATCCATTGCCCTGAAAGTCTTCAATCCATGAAAATTTGGTTTCGCTTTTATATGAAAATACTGGCGTGAGCGATAAAATTTTGCCTTCGGGTAAAATGGTGTCTATATGAATAATATTGAAAAATGGGTAAGGGGCGCGACTTGCTGCTATTCCGTTAACTTTTATTCCAGCTCGAATAGAAACGGTATGCTTTCCCGTTTCAAGAATAGGGAAAGTAACAGGTATTTCGTATATGCCTTGTAAATTGCCATCAACATTGATCCAAACATCGCTTATTTTGTGAGTGTTTTCCCCTTCGGTTGCTGCATCTGTTTGTAATTGAACTTGATTTATTTGAATGTATGAGGGTATTTTTTCCTTTTTGTCCCATTTAGAACAAGATAAAAATATAATACAACATATAACAAGCAGAAAAAATTTCATACTGCATAAAACGAAAAACATGCAAAGATATTGTATTTTTCTACTCGAAGGAAAATTTTACTTTATTAACAATATCAAAAGCTACTTTAAGTGCTTGATAAGCATGTTCGAGGGTTACTATAGGTGTAGTATTTTGTTCAATAGAATACAAAAAGGCTTTGAGTTCTTCTAAAATTGCATTATTTTGAACTATGGATGGATATTCGGAACGTAATTCTATTGATGAGGAAAGGGAAGAGTTGTGATCTAATAATCGTGCAAAAATTATTTCAGACTTTTTATTTAGAAAATCAATCGTAATGGCATTTTCTTTTTGAAAAATTTTTAATGTACGTAGATTGTCAATGGAGATGCGGCTTGATGTAAGATGAGCTATACAACCGTTTTCGAATTCTATGCGTGCGTTGGCTACATCGGGCATATTGGTTGCAATAGTTGCACCACTGGCACTTATTTTTCTGATATTTGATTTTACTACATGTAAAATGATATCGAGATCGTGAATCATTAAGTTCAATACTACAGAAACATCTAAGCTTCTTTGTGTAAAAGGTTGCAATCGATGAGCTTCGATATATACAGGTTTATGGATGAGCGGTTCTACTGAAAGAAAGGCAGGATTAAAACGTTCGATGTGTCCTACTTGAACTTTGACACCAGCTTCGTATGCAAATTTGATAAGTTTTTCGGCACTTTCTAAGTCGTGTGTTACTGGCTTTTCGATAAATACATGTTTTTGTTGTTTAATAGCTTCTATAGCACATTCGTAATGGCTAATGGTAGGTGTTACAATATCTACTATATCTATATCTTTTAGAATAGCTTCGTAGGAAGGGTAAGATTTTATTTGAAATTCTTTGCTTACTGTTTCTTGTACAAGTGGATTAATATCGAAAAAGCCAACTAATTCTACTTCGGGCAATAATTGTAATGCTTTTATGTGATATTTTCCGAAATGTCCTGCACCGATAACACCTATTTTTAATGACATCAAAATGTAATTTTTACAAAATTAAAGGTTCGTAAAAGTTGTAAAATGAAATATTAAAAAGATTTTTCAACAATTTAGGTTTAATAAATTTTCAGTATAGAAATTTTTACAAATAGAAAAGAGCTCGCACGCGGATGCACGAGCTCTTTCGTTATTATTCAAAAACAGAATAAACTAGAGATAAATTTTTATTTTATAACAACTTTTGCTTCGGCGATTTTGCCATTTGCTAAATGTAGTTTAATTAAATATGTGCCCGAAGCTAAATTAGCTTTAACTGATTGTTCATTAATATAGTCATTTAAAGTTTGAGAAAGAATTATTTTAGAGCTGTTATCAAAGATTTCGTACTTGTTAAAGCTATAGTTAGATTTTATTGTGAAATGTTCTTTAGCAGGGTTGGGAATAATTGCAACAGTTTGTTCTTTTGATTTTGGTTTTATGTCGATGAAAGTATTGTTTCTAACATATGTTAATACTTGATTAGTTTCAACGGGTGGATTTGAATCGAAGTAAATATGTGCTTTATTAAAAACATCACCACCATTTGCAAGTGATGGAAGGCATTTAACTTTAAACATAACGTATCCATGACTACCCAACGGGTCGGAAGCAGAATCGGGAAGATTAATACCATAAAAATAAAATGTAAGTATAGAATGTTCCGAAATGTTATAAGTACATGCATGTGAAGAACCTAAGAAGGTAAATGTAGGAATATTTAACCAATTGCTCAATGTATCTTTTATAATTATATTATGTGCAGGTGCTGTTCCTGTATTTTGGAAATGAATAGTATAAATAAATTCTTTGCTAGCAGCCGCTTCTTGAGGTGATATTTGACCTTGGGGTGATACTTCTTTGAAGTTAGGATCAAATGGAGTATTTAGAGCACCAAATAAAGTAAATTCATTGTTTAATGTATCGGCATCGGAACATAAAATGGATGCAATAGCTTGAACGCTGAACGGAGTAACATTTGTTAATGTAGTGTCGTTTACTTCAACAGTAATGTCGAAACTACCATAACCAAACAAGGGCATATATATCGAATCCCATACTACAACTTGACCATTGACCGATGTGGGTGGAATATCAGATGTTACAAAATTCAGATTAGTATCTAAAATAACTGTTAATGTAATATATTCGTCAGTTGTACCAAGGTTTATTAAATTAATACCTATCAAGCCATTATTCCAAATGGATATATTAGTTTGCTGAGTTAAATATACCGCTACATCGCAAACATTGGGTTGTAATTCTACTGCAAAGTCGGCATTAGTTAAATTATTGTTTACAACATAAAAGTTTGGTGTAATATTTTGTATATATAAAATTTGACCTGGTAAATATGCTCGGATAGTGTCGGGAGTGCTACATACATATCCATTATAGGTACCATTTGTATCGGTCATAAAATAAAATGAGCCACATTCGGGCGATTCAATCATGGCATAAGGTACAGCAATATCTGCAACATCGAAAGTTAGGTTATTATTTAAGTCAATGTAAACTCTACCTGAAATGTCGGCAATATTATTACATTCGGCAATGCCAGCATTGGGTTGTCCAATATTTGTTTGTTGAAAATATACGGTTCCCTGGAGGTTTGAATAATTGGTAATTACAATAATGTAGTATTCATTGGGTTGGGCGTTGTGTATGTGAAGTGTTTCGTACGCAGCAGAATCATAGCTGCAATCTACCAAATTACCAGAAGGATAAAAATTAGGATTGGTAGTATTGTTTGGACATTGTGTACAATTTGCAGTTAAATCGGCTGTACATGGTGAATTAGGGTTTGTAAAAGGTCCCCAACAGGCAAAATCAACATCATTACCTGTAGGCGAAATAATTGAAAAAATAAAGTCTCCACCTGAAGCAACTTTTAAGTAAAACCATGCAGGATTGGGTTGTGTATATAAACAACCATACTGCGGACCGCTTTCGGCTAGTGTGTTGGTTGATAACGGATAGGTATATGTAATACCTGAACAAATTTGTAATGACTGCAGGCAACTATCGTTTAAATTTTGACAGAAAATGCCTGTATAAATAAATGTAACTAAAAAAAATGTAACAATTGTTTTCATAGTTCTCAATTTTTTTATAAGACATTTTAATTAAAAAAAAGTTGCCTAAATTTAAAAAAAATATATATTGAAAATGAATTTTTCGAAAAAAAATAAAGATTTAACGAAAATTAATTTTTTTAATAAGATTACGAAAAAATTTTTTCCATATATTTGTACGATAAAAATTAATTCGTACAGTTTGTGAAAAAATCAACGTTGAAAGATCAAATTGTTCAAATTAGTAGAGAAGTATTTTCTACGTTAGGTTTTCGCAAAGCATCGGTAGAAGAAATTGCCCGAGTATTACGGAAAAAGAAAAGTTCCATATATTACCATTTCAAATCGAAAGAATCTTTGTTTGAAGCAGTACTGGAATACGAAGCGAATATTTTACGTCAACAGGTTATGAAAAAGTTGTTGGAGCAACGATCGGCATCGGATAAATTAAAAGTATATGTAAAATCGAGAATGTTGTACATTAGGCAATTGATAAATTTTTATAATGCATTAAAAGATGATTATTTTAACCAAATGCCTTTTATAGAGAAACTTAGAAAAAAATTTGATGATGAAGAAATTGGTATAATTCGAAATATATTAGTAGAAGGTATAGTAACTAAAGAATTTAATATTACTCGACCCGACTTGGCTGCTGTTGCCATTTTTACGGCAATGAAAGGATTAGAAATACCTTTTATGAAAGAAAATGACGATATAGAAGAAAAAATTAATTATTTAATGGATATCTTATTTTATGGAATAAAAACTAAATAACTGTACGAAAAATTATAAAACGTATAAAAATGAAAAAGTTTGCAACAGTCGTAATTAGTAAAAGGCAATGGATCTTATTTATTACGGGCATTTTTACTTTGTTTTTTGCTTGGCATATTCCAAAATTAAAAGTTAACCCAGATGTTATTAGTTATTTGCCCAAAGACGATTATGTGGCTATGCTTTTTGACAGCATTGGTCAAACATATCAAGGCAATACAACGGCGGTTGTTGGGTATAAATGCGATGATGTATTTACCGAAAAATCGCTAAAAGAATTAAAGGCTATAACAGATACTTTGAAATATTTTCCAGGAATCTCGTCGGTTAATTCATTAATTAATGTTATAGATATTCGCGAAGAGGATAGTGTGTTGCAAGTTGTTCCGCTAATTGATGAATATAATATACCATCTTCCAAGAAAGAGCTCGATTCTTTAAAAAATTATGTGCTTTCTAAAAATATATATCGCGGAATGCTTATTTCTAATGATGCTCAATCGACCGTGATAACGGCTAAAATTCAACCTGATTTTAAGATTAAACGCGATTCTTTATTGCCCAAAGATTCTGTTTTGGCTACATACGTAAAAAAGTATCCAGAGCCAATGTTCCATGTAGAATACAATCCGAAAACCGATACAATATACGTGGTAGTTAATAAAACAATTGTAGCAAATGCTTTAAAAGACAAGTTGTTGTCTATGAAGCTCGATGCACAATTATTTTTTGGAGGATTACCTTACATAACAAGCGATATAGGTTCAATTATAGCGCACGATATAGTTGTTTTAGGAATTATCGCTTTTATTATTATTTTAATTGTACTTTATGTATCATTCAAATCGTGGAGAGGTGTTTTAATGCCTGTTTTGGCTGTTTGTATTGCTATAGTATGGGTTTTGGGATTCATGGCATTGCTTGGATTTGAAATTACCATGGTTACCAATGCCGCTCCTGTAGTATTGTTAGCAACGGGTAGTGCTTACACAATTCATGTTATTAATAGGATTATGGAAGTTTCTTTTATAGAGACTTCTAATATAAAGGACATTATTATTAAGGCATTATCCTATGTAGCTATACCTGTGTTTTTTGCTGCGGTAACCACAATGATAGGTTTTATTTCGTTTATTTTTGGTAGCTATCTTGTGATGATTGCTCAATTTGGTATCTTTACGGCTTTGGGGGTGCTTTTGTCGTTTATCATTGCTATAACTTTTGTACCAGCATTCTTATCGTATTTTCCAATAAAACACAAGCCAGAACGTATAGAACGAAGAAAACAATCACCATTGAATATCTTTTTACAACGATTATACGAATTTAGCATTAATCACAAAAAAAGTATTATTGCAACATGGTTGGTTATTATTGTTTTCATGGGGGTAGGAATCACTAATTTAGAACGAAGGGTAGATTTAATGGACTATTTTAAGGAAAATTATCCAATCAAAAAAACCGAACATTTTTTAAGACAAACATTTGGAGGAACTTCATATTTATACATAAATTTCAAAGCAGATATTCAACAGTTACAAACTTTACAGGTAATGGATTCTGTTCAGCAATTTCTAAAAACTTTGCCGTCTGTTACCCATACATTATCGGTGGTGGATATCATAAAAGAAATGAATAATGTTATGGGTGAAGGGAAGAAACTGCCCAATACACAAGAAAAAGTATACAATTTATGGTTTTTAATAGAAGGTCAGGAAATAATGTCGCAGTTAGTAGCCAACAATAATTCCGAAGCATTAGTGCAGGCTACGATCAATACTTCTGATAGTAAGATTATGGCAGAAATGGTAACTGCTATAGATAAATACATGGAAAAATACAAAAATGCCCAAATTAAGTATTATCAATCTGGCTTTCCTAGCATTTATAAAAGGCTTGATGAAAGTTTAATTAACAGCCAATTGTATAGCTTAATTATAGCCATCATATTAGTTTATTTTATTGTAAGCTTTATACTTAAATCGCTGAAAAATGGATTATTTGCCGTCGTTCCTATACTTGCAACTGTGGCTGTATTATTTGGCGTGATGGGTTGGTTGCATATTCCATTAGATGTAGCTACTGTTCTTGTAGCATCTGTTTCTATGGGAATAGGTATCGATTATGCTATTCATTTAATAAATCATGTAACTTACGAACAAAATTCAGGATTATCGTATATAGATAGCATTAGAAATGCTGTTACTATTAGTGGTAGAGCTATACTTATTAATGTTCTTTCTGTAACGCTTGGATTTTTAGTTATGCTATTCTCAGATTTAGTTCCATTACAGCGTTTTGGATTACTCATAGCAGTTACAATGATTACTAGTGGATTAACAACATTAACTTTATTAGTGGCATTATTGAATCTAAACAACCAAAAATCATTATAGTTATGAAACCATTAAATGTTTTAATTATTAGTTTATTATGGGCAATTACTTCAGTTGCTCAAAATGCATCTGAGGTGCTTAAAAAAATGGATGATGCAATTTATGCCCCCAAAGATCAGTCAATTAGTATTAAAATGACGGTATATGACAAAAATGGTAAAACTTCAGTACGAGAAGCAACTACTATGCAAAAAGGGAATAATAAGCGAATATTTCGCTTTACTTCACCTGCATCTCAAGCTGGTATAGGGATTTTATCGTTGCCCGATGATGTAATGTACTTATATATGCCTGCCTACGAAAAAGAACGACGTATTGCTTCGAGTGCCAAAAATCAAGGTTTTGCTGGCACCGATTTCAGTTATGATGATATGGAATCAAAATCATACGCAGAAAAATACGATGCCATTTCGGTAAAAACGGAAGGTAACGATTACGTTCTTGAATTAAAACCCAAGCCAACTCATAAAACCGATTACACAAAATTAATCATTACACTTGGTAAGGATAATTATTATCCCAAAAAGGTTCAGTATTTTGATAAAACCAATAATCAAATAAAAGAATTAAATAACTCAAAAATTGAGAAAAAAGGAAACTATTGGGTTGCAACTGTGTTCGAAATGAAAGACTTACGTAAAGGGACAAAGACAGTTATGGAGTTTACATCTGTAAAATATGATAGTGGATTATCAGACGATGAGTTTACTGTTCGCAAATTAACACAAAAGTAATGCTATGAAAAGACTTGCAATATTCAACATTTTTGTAGTTTGCTTTATTATTGTCAACGGTCAAAATGAAAATTCGGGATGGAAAGGATATGTGCAGCCCGACTATAGGGTAAATATGCATGATGGGAAGTGGCTTTGGAACGAAAATAGATTATCGCTACAGTGGGACAAAAAATTTGAAGAAAAAGCAAGGTTTGTTACCGATATTTGGTTTAGAACATTGGGAAATCCTAATGACCCTGCCTGGCTCAAATTACCAGAAGTAAGGGAAGCAAAAATTGAAGTGTATGATTTTATCATTCCTAAACTCGATTTGACGTTGGGGCGACAACGTATGAAATGGGGAACTGCCGATAAAATAAATCCCACAGATAATATAAACCCCCACGACTTAGAAGATATATGGGATTTTGGACGACATAAACCTAGCGATGCATTGAGCTTAAAATATTATCCTACCGAAAAAACTAAAATGGAGCTAGTATATGCTCCGTTTTTTCAACCGATACAAATGCCTGCTGGAGTTTATTCAAATTTGTTGATGCCTGAATTTTCTTTTCCCGATAGCATGTCTATACGTCAAAAACCAGGCTATCCGCCTTTACCATTACCCAGTAAGGTTGCAATTATAGTTGATACGCTGACACTTACATATCAAAATCCCGCATTTAATATAAACCATTCGGCTTATGCGTTTCGTTTTTCGCAACACATAAAAGGCATAGATATTTCGGCTTCGTACCATTACGGGTTCGATGGAATACCCGTGCCATCGCATGCATACATTACAGTAGATAGTATGAACTTATTACAAAACAGAACATACATATCGGTAAATACAACTTTAGAGTATCCTAAATTTCATCGCATAGGTTTAGATTTTACAACCAGCGTTAAGGGAATTGGTTTGTGGGGTGAAGCATGTTTAACAATCCCAGACAAAAATTACTTATTAAAAATTCATACTCCCGATTTGAATCAAATATTAGGAATTGATTTAGGAATAGTTAGCGAAGTGCCCGATTCAGTCATTTTCAAAAAAAACAAGCCATGGACAAAGTTTGTAATAGGAGCCGATTATACATTTGAAAATGGTATTTATGTTAATATGCAATATTTGCACGGCTTTTTACACGAACGAACATCTAAAGAACTAAATGATTATTATTTAATTAGAATGGAGAAACGAGTATTAGATGAGAAAATAAAATTAGCTCCCGTAAGTGGTGGTTTGGTAATAAATGATTATAAAGATGTTTCAAATAATTATGCGTGGATGTGGATTCCAGAATTTGTTTATTACCCTAACGATAATACAGAAATTGCAACAGGTGTAAAAATTATTGACGGAAAAGGAAAAGGAACCTTTAACTCATTAAAAGATTTAGACGAAGTGTACTTAAGAATAAAATATTCGTTCTAATCTTACATTTGCATGCCGCCACAGACCGAAATAACCTGACCCGTAATATACGAAGCCAAATCGCTGCCTAAAAAAACAACAACATTGGCAACTTCTTCGGGCAAGCCTCCGCGTTTCATTGGAATTTTTTCGTACCAGCCTTTGACAATATCTTCAGGAAGCGATTTAGTCATGTCTGTTTCAATGAAACCAGGTGCAATAGCATTACACCGAACGTTTCGGCTTCCAAGTTCTTTGGCAACAGATTTAGTGAAACCTATGATACCTGCCTTTGATGCAGCATAATTAGCCTGACCTGCATTTCCACCTACACCTACTACAGAGCTAATGTTAATGATAGAGCCCGATTTTTGTTTAAGCATGTACATTTGTACCGCTTTAGTTAAATTAAATACAGACTTTAAATTGACGTTTATAACCAAATCCCATTGCTCTTCAGTCATTCGCATCAATAAAGCATCGCGAGTAATACCTGCGTTATTGACTAATATATCTATTTTGCCGAAATCTTTGACGACTTGTTCAATAAACTGTTGCGATTCGTTGTGCTTCGAGGCGTCTGATACATAACCTTTGGCGTTGATGTTATATTTCATCAATTCATCTAAAAGCGATAAAAAATTTTCATCTTCTTTAATATCGCTAAAAGCAACATTTGCTCCTTCTTGGGCAGCTCTCATAGCAATAGCTCTTCCTATTCCTCTGGCAGCACCTGTTACAACTAAGACTTTGTTTTCTAAAAGTTTCATATTGCTTTAATTTAATAAATTTTTCATAGAAATTCCTATTTCTGCAGGCGATTTGACTACTGTAATACCGCATTCTTCCATTATTTTCATTTTGGCAGCAGCAGTATCTTCGGCTCCTCCAATAATTGCTCCTGCATGTCCCATTCTACGACCTTTGGGGGCAGTTTGACCTGCAATAAAAGCAACAACAGGTTTGCATTTGTTTTCTTGTATCCATCGAGCAGCTTCGGTTTCCATTTGACCACCAATTTCGCCAATAATAACTATTCCATGAGTGTCGTCATCTGCCATAAGCAACTTAGTGGCTTCGAGTGTGCTTGTTCCAATAATCGGATCGCCACCAATTCCAATGCATGTGCTTTGTCCCATTCCAAGTTTGGTTATCTGATCTACTGCTTCGTAGGTTAAAGTGCCGCTTCGGCTAATAATTCCTATATGTCCTTTTTGATGAATAAAACCGGGCATAATGCCCACTTTGGCTTCACCAGGAGTAATAACTCCTGGGCAATTGGGACCAATAAGTCGAGAATCTTTATGTTTAAGATATGCTTTAACTTTAATCATATCCTGAACAGGAATGCCTTCTGTAATACATACAATAACCTGAATGCCGGCATCGGCAGCTTCTAATATAGCGTCGGCAGCAAAAGGAGCAGGAACAAAAATAATGGAAACATTAGCTCCTGTTTCCTTTACTGCTTGATAAACAGTATTAAAAACAGGTGTATTCAAATGATATGTGCCACCTTTGCCAGGAGTAACACCTCCAACAATGTGAGTTCCATATTCAATCATTTGTGTAGCATGAAATGTGCCTTCCGAGCCTGTAAAACCTTGTACTATAACTCGCGAAAACCGATTTATTAAAACACTCATAAGTTTGTATTATGATTTTAGTTTCAAAAATAGTAATTGTTTTTTTATGAAAAAAGAAATTCATTAGAGTGTGTTAATTTTGTAAAAAATAATATCATGTATTCTGACGACGATATTTGTGCAATAGCAACAGGATTATCTACTTCGGCAATAGCTGTAATTCGTATAAGCGGAAAAGGTATTTTGGAAAAAATAAAACCGTTTGTGCAATTATATTCTTCAAAGCATACGTGGGAAACCATTAAACCTCGAACATTGTATAGAGCTCAATTTAAACAAGGAAATAGCATTATAGATGACATTCTTTTTGTTTATTTTAATGCGCCTCATTCATACACTGGCGAAGATATGATTGAATTGCATGGCCACGGTTCGTTATATATTCAATCAGAAATATTGAAAGTTTTACAAATGGCGGGCATGCGATTGGCACAGCCAGGTGAATTTACTTTCAGAGCCTATATTAATGGCAAGATGGATTTAACACAAGCAGAGGCTGTTCACGATATTATTACAGCACGCGATCAGGTTTCTCATCGCTTAGCTGTTCAACAATTTAAAGGTGGCATATTTAACGAAATTAAAGAAATTCGCAATCAATTATTAAATTTATTGATGTACGTTGAACTGGAACTTGATTTTGCTGAAGAAGATGTTGAGTTTGCCAGTCGAGATAAAATTAGAAATTTGTTGCTAATGTTAATCAATAAGATTAACAGTTTAGCTCAAACATATAGGTTTGGCAATGCTATTAAACAAGGAGTTTTAGTAGCTATTGTAGGACAGCCTAATGTAGGGAAATCGACTCTTATGAATGCACTCTTAAAAGAAGATAAAAGCATTGTTTCGTCAATACCAGGAACAACTCGCGACATTATCGAAGATAGTTTTGTGTATGAAGGTATTACATTTCGTTTTGCTGATACGGCGGGAATTAGAGACACATCGAATGAGATAGAGAAAATAGGAGTTGAAAAAGCAATACAGAAAGCTAAAAATTCTAATATAATATTAATGTTAGTTGATGCTCAACATTCTACACATGATATTTTACAACAATTAGACGATTGGAAACATACTTTTTTTAACGAAGAAAAAGCACTTTTTCTGGTATTAAATAAAGCCGATACTTTACAAGAAACAGAGCTACTTAAAAAACAACTATTATTGAAAGAATATCATCAGCAAACTATACCTATAGCTGCTAAGTTTAATATGAATATACAAGAATTATTGAACGAAATGGTAAAGTATATTCAATCTTTAAATATATCTGGGAGTGAACATATCATTACTAATGCTCGACATTGGTTTTTGTTGCAACAAGCTTTAAAACATGCCAAAGAAGCAATAAATTCTCTAGACAATAATATGCCAACAGATTTGCTTGCCGAAGACTTACGAATGGTTAACCAATATTTAGGTGAAATTACAGGCGAAATTCCATCTACCGAAGTTTTAAATGAAATTTTTAAGCGATTTTGTATCGGTAAATAAAAATTATTGAATATTTTTTTGGCAATTTAAAGAAAAAGCAATAATTTTGCCGTCCAAATTTATAAGTTTAAACAAAATATGAAAAAAGATATTCACCCTAAGAATTACCGACTGGTAGTGTTCAAAGACATGTCGAACGATCATATGTTTATTACTAAGTCTACTGCAAACAGTAAAGAAACGATTGAAATTGATGGTGTAACGTATCCGCTAATTAAAGTAGAAATTTCTAATACATCCCATCCATTTTATACAGGTAAAGTAAAATTGGTTGATACAGCCGGACGCGTGGATAAATTTAGAAATCGTTATCAAAAACACATGGAAAACAAAAAATAGTTTTATTATTAATATGATTTCACAGTAAAGCTGCTTTTAATAGGCAGCTTTTTTTTTGCTAACAAAAAAATGTGAATAAAAGCATAGAATATTTTCGAAAAGTAACGTATTTCGCTTTATTTTAGTAGCATTATAATTTTTTAAAGTTATGGCAAAAAAGAAAATTTTTATATTGGATACGAATGTTATTTTGCACGATTTTCGTTGCATATATAAATTTCAGGAAAATGATTTGGTTATTCCAATTGTCGTTTTAGAAGAGTTGGATAAATTAAAAAAAGGTACGGACTTAATCAGTTATAATGCACGCGAATTTTCGAGAGAATTAGATAAACTTGCAGGTAAGCAATTATTTAAAGACGGTATATCTTTAGGTAAAGGATTAGGAAAGTTATATGTTGAAACAGGTAAAGAATATTCGAAAAAACTAGCTGAATCTTTTCCCGAAAAAACTCCCGATCATAGAATATTAGCCATAGCCGATTATTTAGCAACTCTAAACGAAAAAAACAAGATTCCCGTTATTTTAGTAAGCAAAGATATTAACCTTAGAATGAAAGCCAAATCGTTGGGGATTGAAGCAGAAGATTATGAAAACGATAAAGTACAAAATCTTGATCAGGTAAATGATGTTATTCCAACAATAGAAGGATTTTCTGCAAAAATTATTCAACGTTTTTATGAAGAACCTTTAGGCGTGCCTGCTGATGATATAAAATTACCGTTTTTACCCATAGCTCATCAATATTTTATTTTAAAAAACACAAAATTGAGTGTTCTTGTGCATTACGATCCATATACAAAAACGTTCGACAGAGTTGAAAAACGAAAAGCTTATGGTATAGAACCTCGAAATGCAGAGCAAACTTTCGCTTTAGATGCTTTGTTTAGAGATACTGTTCAATTGGTAGCGATTACGGGACGAGCAGGAACAGGAAAAACTTTATTGGCTTTGGCAGCTGCTTTACATCAACGAAAAAAATATAATCAAATATTAGTGGCACGCCCAATTGTTCCATTATCAAATAGAGATTTGGGTTTTTTACCAGGTGATGTTAAAGAAAAAATTGGACCATACATGCAGCCTTTATTCGACAACCTCAACGTAATTAAATATAAATTCAAGTCTGAATCGGCCGAATTTAAGAACATTGAAGAAATGCAAAAAAATGAAACCTTAGTCATAGAACCACTTGCATATATTAGAGGCAGAAGCTTATCGAATGTGTTTTTTATTATTGATGAAGCACAAAATTTAACACCACATGAAGTAAAAACAATAATTACGCGAGCTGGCGAAGGCTGCAAGTTAGTTTTCACAGGCGACATTGAACAAATTGACTCGCCATATTTAGATAGCAAATCAAATGGTCTCACATATATGACCGATAGAATGAAGGGACAAGATTTATTTGCACATGTAAACTTAATTAGAGGCGAACGAAGCTTTTTAGCCGAATTGGCAAGTTCGATATTATAGTAAATACATTATGAGTTTTGAGTGGATAGCTTTAATTATTTTCATAATTACATATTTGGGGATTATTTTTACTCGTTTACCATGGGTAAATATTGATCGTCCATCAGCAGCGTTTTTTGGTGCTGTATCAATGATTTTGTTTGGTGTGTTGTCGTTCGATGAAGCGATTCATGCTATCGATTTTCATACGATTACTTTATTGCTGGGCATGATGATTATTATTGCGACATTACAAGCCGATGGGCTATTCAACTATTTAACCGAAAAATCTATAAAAATCGTAAAAAACCAACATCGGTTATTAACGTATATTGTATGGCTAACAGGTGTTGGTTCGGCATTTTTAGTAAACGATGCTGTTGTGCTAATGTTTACGCCTATAATAATCATGATTTGTCGCGCATCGAACCTGAATCCCGTGCCATATCTTATTGCCGAGATATTGTCGTCTAATATCGGTTCGGTAATGACCATTACAGGAAATCCACAAAATATGCTTATTGGCATTCATTCTTCCCTATCGTATGGCGAGTTTATGATGTATTTATTTCCAATTTCAATTATAGGATTGACGTTAATATCATATTTTATTCGTTGGTATTTTAAAACTGAATTTGCCGAAAAAAAAGCTATTACATTACCAACGGAGGGATTTTCATATAGAGTTGATTCGTTAAGATATTCATTTTCAATATTTTTAGGTGTAATTGTTATGTTTTTTTTGGGGAAGATTTTAAATTTATCCATCTCTTTAATATCCTTGGTAGGTGCTTCATTAATCATCATTTTCGGACATATTAAACCCAGACGTATAATTGATAAAGTTGATTGGGTTTTAATTTTGTTTTTTGCTTCGTTGTTTGTTGTAGTAAAAGGTTTTGAAAAAGCAGGCTGGATGAATTACCTGATAAATGCTATTAATGTAGGTACAGATTTGGAAGGAATATTAAAGATTCATTTTGTGAGTTTAGTAGGTTCGCAAATTGTGAGCAATGTTCCATTTACATTAATCATGCTTCCTTTACTGAAAATAGAATCTAATACATTATGGTGGTTATCGTTAGCTTCGGCTTCTACTTTAGCAGGAAATGCAACAATAATTGGAGCCATTGCTAATTTAATTGTGTTAGAATCAGCAAGAAAATATGGCATTCGCATAAAATTTTGGGAGTTTACGAAACCTGCAGTGGTAGTTACACTGATGACTTTTGTTATTTCTGTCATCATTTTGTTTATATGGTCGCTAGTATAAATTTATTTACTTAATTATTAAATACTTTTTGGATTTATTTGCTTTTTAATTAAAAAATTTTACATTTGCAAAAAATAATTTTATATTTATGTTAAAATACTATTTACTGCTTGCGTTTGCAATATTTGTTCAAGTAAGTTTTGCTCAGATATCAATTAATAATACAGGAAATAATCCTCATCCTTCAGCTGCTTTAGATATAGATTTTTCAAATTTAGGTTTATTGATACCACGAGTAAATCTACAATCAGTTTCTGACAATACTACAATTACATCGCCCGAAACATCTTTGTTGGTTTTTAACAAAAATGCCTCCATGACAGGAGGTCAAGGAGTTGGTTATTATTACAATGCAGGAACGCCTGCTTCACCCAATTGGGTTAAATTTTTATCGGGTAAAGAATCATGGTTAATTTTAGGAAACGATAATATTACTGCTCCTACATCGGCTTATGGTACTACAATAAATAATAATTTTATTGGGACAACAAATGCAATAGATCTCACTTTTGCAACCAATAATCTGGAACGAATGCGAATTAAAAGTACCGATAATGCTAATTTGCAAGTAAGCTTTGGATCTACGAGTGTTGTTAATTACATTGGCGGAAATCCAAGTATTTTGCAACTCCATGACTGGGGCACAACAACTAACGATTTCGCTCAGTTAAATTTATCAACATCTTCTACAAATGTAGGTAGAGTTGCAATCATAAACTTTGCAGGGACCCAAATTACAAATGAAAGACGAACAGCTGCTATTGAAAGTTATTTAACAGCATATACGTCAGGTCATGCTGACGGCGATTTGCGTTTTTATACCAATAATTCTGCCACGGTAGGCTCTACTAGTTATAATGAACGCATGCGAATTAATCCTGCTGGTTATGTGGGAATAAATACCACAACACCATCTGCATATCTCGACATTCAAACCCCGTCAGCAGGAGGGCCCTTTTTGGGTGCAATAATTTCAAATAATCGCAATTTAACAGGAAATTATGCTCTAGAGCTTAATGTGAAAAGTAATGCAGTCACAAACAGAATATTGCTGTTAAAAAGCGATGGTAGCGAAGTAGTCTCTTTCAGAGGGAATGGACGTGTTGTTATTGGGAATACAGGAACTATGGACGATCCAAATACATTGCTCGATATTGTAGGAGGTTCCTCAGGCAATATTACCAATTTATTAACAGTAAGAAGCGATTATTCTGCAAATAATACGGGAACAGGAATAAGGCTAATAAATTCTACTTCTAATAACTCGGATGTAGGCGCAGAAATAGTTTCGTTATTACTAACTTCAGCTAATGGTCGAAGCGATTTGTATTTTAACGTACATGGAGGTGGTGGATCCTATGGTGGATTAATTGAAAGAATGCGACTTACAGGGAGCGGGAATTTAGGATTAGGGACAAGTACACCGGGAATAGCAACGCAGGCAGGACGTAATTATTTAACTATCAGTGGTATAAATGGTGCAGGAATACTCGAACTTATTACACAAGAAGCTGATGCAGATAACGTGAGAGTGGGAGGAATTCAATTTGTCGATAAAAATAGTACAGCGGCTGATAAGAGAGTTGCATTTATAGGTTCCAATTTGAGCGGTACAACAGTTAATAATCGGGGGGGAAACATTGATTTTTGGACAAAAGCTGATAATGGTAATTTAGCTCAAGCAATGATTATTACAAATAGTGGAAGGGTAGGAATTGGACAAAATTCGCCAACTTCAAGACTGCACGTTTCCGAATCTACGAGTGCAAGTATTGCTATTCGCGGTGAATACACCCCTGCAACAGGGTTAGGCGTAGGAGTGCGTGGTCAAACAGCAAGTAACGATGGTTATGGGGTAGTTGGCTATAATTCAAATACTAATGCTCCAACTACATTTCCTCAATCGGCAGGTGTTTTCGGACAAACAGATGCTCCAAATTCAATAGGTGTATGGGGATTGGCAAACAATAATACTACAAATCAAAGTTTTGGTGTTTGGGGCGAAACACGTGGTGCGAATAGTATAGGCGTAGTCGGTATAGGTAATGGTCTTACATCCGGAACATTACCTACTTCAGGAGCAGGTGCATATTTTCGTGGACAAACTTATGGAGTGTATGCATTTTCTTCAGGTGGAAGTGCAACATATGGTGTATATGCTAAAAATGATGGTAATAATGGGAATGGTATTTTTGCAGAGGCATCTGTGGGAACAGGAGCTTGGGCCTTGTGGGCAAAATGTACTAGTGGTGGCTATGCTGGCTATTTTAATGGTAATGTTAATATTACGGGTTCGTTATCAAAAGGTAGTGGTTCTTTTTTAATCGATCATCCCTTAGATCCATTAAATAAAACATTAAGACATAATTTTGTCGAATCGCCCGAAAATCTGTGTTTATATCGGGGTAAAGTAAAGCTCGATGAAAAGGGAGAAGCACAAGTACCTATGCCCGAATATTTCAAAGCGCTAACAAAAGAAGAAGAAGCAACAATAATATTGACTCCTATTGGTAAAATTCCTTTTTTAGTTAGCTACGAATGGGCCGAGGATTATTCTTCTTTTTATATTTATGGCGAACCCCATCGTGAAGTTTCTTATCAGGTAATGGCAGATAGAGACGATCCCGTTATGAAACTTTTATATAAACCTGTAGAAGAAGAAAAAGGTAATGGAAATTTTGAAAAAGGATATCTGATATACCCAAAAGCTTATGGCTATCCTGAAAGCATGAGTATAGAAAGTTTAAGGGAACCAAAAGAAAATTATTAACAATTTCTATACATTTGTTAATAATTAATTTTTTAAAAAAAAGAAACCTTTCATATAAAAATTTCGTATATTTATGCAAAATATAAAATGA
Organism: Bacteroidales bacterium; assembly: GCA_026417155.1. Taxonomy (GTDB): domain Bacteria; phylum Bacteroidota; class Bacteroidia; order Bacteroidales; family GWA2-32-17; genus Ch61. The sequence goes on from JAOADU010000088.1 coordinate 31,609, forward strand.
TGCGTATAATATTTTTAATTTTAATATTATTTAATATTTCAGGTTTTTCTCAAATTTCGTTAAACTTAACAGGTACAGCTCCCGATGCATCGGCAGCATGGGATATTCAGTTTAGTGACAAAGGTATTTTAATTCCAAGAGTTTCACTAACACAAACAACTTCAGCATCACCTATTACTTCACCAGCAAATAGCCTATTAGTGTATAATACGGCGACACAAAATGATGTAACGCCAGGATATTACTATTGGAATGGTAGCAGATGGATTCGTATTTTAGGGAGCGATAAAGCATGGATGTTGGATGGAAATGCTGGAACTAATGCATCTACAAACTTTTTAGGAACAACCGATGCTGTAGATTTGGTTTTTAGAACCAATAATGTTGAACACGTCAGGGTTACAAGCGGTGGTTTAGTTGGAATAGGTATAAATAATCCTTCACACAAACTCACTGTTCAAAGCAGCACCATAAGTACTTTGCGATTGATTGGCCCAGGTTCTTATGGTTCAACTGCTCGGTTGAATTTTGGAGATGCTAATTACGTTTACATGGAAGAGGATGCCGACGATTATCTTACCATTTATGCACGGTTAAGGACTGCAATAATGGGGGGGAATGTTGGTATAAATACCACAACCCCGGCAAATAAGTTAGGAATTATTGGAAGTTTAGGTTGGGGTGCTTCAAGCGAAGTAAATGCATTAAATACTGATCAGGGTGGTAGTATTGAATTAGGCGGCACTAATTCTATTGCCAATCCAGTTTCAAATGGTGTACCATATATTGATTTTCATTATGGAATAGGTACGGCTCAAGATTATAATACAAGAATAATAAATGATGCTAATGGGAGATTGAATTTAATAGGAACTATACGAATCAATAATGCATATAGTCTTCCAACAACAACACCCTCCGATAATAAAATATTAATAGCATCGGGGGGTAATTTAGTTTGGGGAGAAGTAGGATGGGTTAAAATAACACAAATAACCCTCACAAATGCTACTTATTATCAGTTAAGCGGATTAAATGGGAATGTAGATAATTGTT
>JAOADU010000004.1 GCA_026417155.1 Bacteroidales bacterium
TTACATCCCGGATAATTATTTGATACGTATAGCGTGATATTATACAGCCCTGTGTCTGAATATAAATGAGTAGGATTTGTTCCATAATATAAGGGACTTCCATCGCCAAAGTTCCAAATGTATTGTTGTACACCCGAAACGTTAGAGAAAAAATGAGCGCTATCGCCTTTGCAAAGTGTACTGTCGCTAGCACTAATGGACGGGATTAAGTCATCGGCAAAAAAGTATGAACTTACTGATTTTGAAGCTTGACAACCAATAGCATCAGCAACAGTAAGATTTACATTGTACCAACCAGGCATATTAATGTTAAATGTAGGATTTTGTTGATTAGAGCTTAACGAATATGGGGTAATTGACCATTGCCATGCTACAATTGTTGTGTCGGCTGTTGACAAATCTGAAAGTGAAAAATTATATGGAATGCAAAAATGTAAGGGATTGCCAATAAAATTTGGATTGGGATGAAAAACCCTTATGTACACAGAATCAGTATCTTTACAACCAATATTATTGCTAGCGATAAAATATGCCCAATAATTTGCCGATTGTGCAGGATAATTGTGCAAAGGATTATTGTCGCTAGTGCCATCGCCATAGTTGATTGTAAATGAAGTATAGTCTTGCGAATTTAAGAAATTGAAAAGTACATTTTGATGGCAGGTAGGACTTTGAACAACGAGGTCGGCTTTAATATCCCAAATTTTAATAGTCATACTTTCTTCCCAAAAACATCCCGAAGAATCGTTGTATGCTATAAAATGGATGGTGTAAGATTGGTTGGATGGATATGTAAACCAGCATGTGTCGTTATATGCATAAACGGGGGTAGAAAAAACTGTAGAATCGTCGTATATTCCATCTCCATTCATATCCCAATACCATCTATTTGCAAGTTTTATGAAGGGCATAATAGCTCCAACTAAATATGGGTTGTGGCATCCTGCCATAACGGTATCTATATTCCCTGTGTATGGTCCGTGAAGGACAAAGATGGAATCTAATGTTAGTGTTGTATCGCAACCATTTTGTGATATGGTATATGTGAGTGATATGATACCATTACCTTCAAAAATAATTTGTGGATTAGCTTCATTCGAATTAGCTACTGTCAACGAGCTGTCGTTAACAAAGCTCCATGAATATGTATCAATATAGTTTGAATCGGTCGAAAGGCTAATAAATTGTACTGTATCATTGGCACACCCTTCAAAAAAGTTATATTGTATTTGTGGGTTATGTTTTTGCCCAACTTCAATTTTAATGGTATCTAAACGATTACAGCCTAAATTAGTAGTGATAACAAGACTTGCGATGAATGTTCCTGTGTCGGGATATACTGTTGTTGGATTGGCTAAGGTAGATGTTTGGCCATTTCCAAAATTCCACTGAAAGTTTGTAACTTGTGTATTTGGATTGCAACTTATATTGGCTGAAAATGAAACTTGTAAAGGTTTACATCCTTGCGTAGGAGAAGCAGATACTTCTATTTCACAAAAATCTACAACAATAGGAGTAGGGTGAATGTATGAACCAATGCATCCGTATTGATCGGTAATGGTTAGCGAAACGTAATAGGTGCCTTCGGATCCATATGTGTATGAAGGTGTCGTTAAGTTAGAAGTATCGCTGTTAATACTGTTGTCGCCAAAATCCCAATGATACGATGTCCCGTTTTGAATAGTTGGTGTAAATGTAATAGGATTGCCGCAAGAGAAAAAAGAGCTTGGCGTAAATTGTGCGTTTGGAGGATTTCTGACGACAATTGTCATGGTAGCTGTATCTTGGCACGATGTTCCTGGAGCAGCTATAAGTAGAACTGTATATACTCCCGGTGAATTATATGAATATGTTGGATTTTGTAATGTGCTAGAGCCACCATTGCCAAAGCTCCATAGAGATGTGGTTCCGGCTGTATTTGTAAATTGAATGACTTGATTAGGACAAACTGTATCGTTGGGCGATACCGTAATGCCTGCATTTATTTGACTAATGTTGATGTAATTTGGAATAACTAAACTATCTTTACAGCCATATTGATTAGTTACAACAAGTGTAACTGTATACGATCCATTTTGTGTATATGTGTGTACCGGATTTTGAGCAGTAGAAGTTGTCCCATCTCCAAATTTCCACAAATATGTCATAGAGCCCATAGAAGAGCTTTGATTGGTAAAGTTAACAGTAAAAGGTGCGGTACAACTCGAAGTAAAGTTTGCAGTAAATGCAACCGTTGGCTTAGTAGCGGCAATAACAGCATTAGGTATGGTAACAGTACTTTTACAGCCGTTAGTATCGGTAACCATTAGCGATACACTGTATGTTCCAGTCTGTGTGTAATTGGCAGAAGGGTTTGGTAAATTGGAATTTGTGCCGTTTCCAAAATCCCACATATAGTTAGAAATAGGAGCGTCGCCGGGGGTTGAAGTACTTGTAAAATTAATTGAGAATGGGATGCAACCATAATTAGGCGGACCCACAGTAAAATTTGCTTGTGGATTTTTAAAAACTTTTATGTAATTAACTTTAACTACTGAATCGATATGAGTACCGTTTGTAACAATTAATTTGACAGTATAAACGCCCGGATTTATATAATTTGCAGTTGGATTTTGAAGTGTAGAAGTGTTTCCATTGCCAAAGTCCCAATAGTACGATAACGTTCCAGTTCCAGTAGATTGATTTATAAAATTTACCACTAAAGGAACACAACCCTTTGTTTGATTGGCTGTAAAATTAGCTTGTACTTGTGCCTTAAGTCCTAATGGCAAACATGCAAAGAATAATAATTTTAGGAATATTTTATACATTTTCTTCGAAAAAACGAGCTAATTTACAAAAAATGTTAAAAACTAAAAAAATTATTTTTTTCTAAAGTAAATTTCCATAGGAGTTCCTTCGAAAGTATATTGTTTGCGTATAGTGTTTTCAATAAATCTTTTGTAAGGTTGTTTTATGTATTGTGGCAAATTGCAATACAGTGCAAAAGAAGGATATGGAGTAGGTAATTGAGTAACATATTTAATTTTGATATATTTTCCTTTATATGCTGGTGGTGGAGTTTTTTCTATTTGTTGTAATAAAAACTCATTCAATTCGTGAGTTGGAATTCTGCGTTTTCTATTTTCAAATACTTCTATGGCTTTTTCCAGTACTTTATATACTCTTTGTTTTTCTTTTACAGATGCAAAGATAATAGGTACATCGCTGAAAGGTTCGATTTTTTTTCTGATATATTCTTCAAATTCTTTGCTTGTTTTTGTAGTTTTTTCGATTAGATCCCATTTATTTACAACTAAAACAATGCCTTTATGATTTCTTTGAATGAGGCTAAATATATTTACATCTTGCGCTTGAATACCTTCAGAAGCATCGAGCAATAATAGACAAACATCGGAATATTCAATTGCGCGTATGGTTCTCATGATGGAATAGAATTCGACATGGTCCTTGAATTTTTGTTTTTTTCTAATTCCGGCTGTATCTATTAAGTAGAAATCCATGCCAAATTTGTTGTATTTGGTATATATGCTATCGCGAGTTGTGCCAGCTATAGGGGTTACTATATGTCGTTCTTCTCCCATTAGCAAATTAAGTAAAGATGATTTTCCAACATTGGGTCGGCCAACTATGGCAATTTTTGGTAAAGTTTCGTCTAGATTTTCTGCCTTGCGTTCGGGTAATAATTCTAAAATTCGGTCAAGCAACTCTCCTGTGCCACTTCCGGTCATTGCCGAAATAGCAAATATTTCTCCCAAACCAAGTTTGTGAAAAATATGTATGTCGTATATTTTATCGTACGAATCTATTTTATTCGCAACAAGCAAAACATTTTTGTTTGATTTTCGAAGCAATTCGGCAACGGCGTCGTCTAAGTCAGTAATATCGCTGGTTCCATCAACTAAAAAAAGAATTACGTCGGCTTCATTAATAGCAATGTGAATTTGTTTTCTTATTTCTTTTTCAAAAACGTCGTCGGAATTGTGAATATATCCGCCAGTATCGACTACGGTAAAAGTTCTTCCTTGCCATTCGCAAGTTCCATAATGCCTGTCGCGTGTAGTTCCGGGAGTATCGTCAACAATTGCTTCTCGTGTTTCGGTTAAGCGATTAAACAAAGTAGATTTTCCAACATTGGGCCTTCCTATAATGGCAACTATTCCGCTCATAAATTTATTTTTGGATATAACCAAGTCTTTTTAGCCATTTGATATCGTTTCGCCAGTTTTTTAGCACTTTAACACGAAGTTCCAAATATACTTTAGTTTGTAAGAATTTTTCTATCTCCTGACGGGCTTCTATCCCTAATTCTTTTATGGCTTTACCTTTTTCGCCGATAATTATAGCTTTTTGACTTTCACGTAAAACATAAATGGTAGCAAAAATTTTTGTTAAATTCTCTTCTTCAATAAAACTATCTATAACAACTTCAGTAGAATAAGGTATTTCTTGTTTATATAATAAAAAGATTTTCTCGCGAATAAACTCACTGACAAAAAAACGAATATTTTTATCCGATAATTCTTCGCTATTAAAATATGGAGGATGTTCGGGCAATAATTCTTCAATAACTTTCATTAATGTATCGAGATTGGCACGAAGTAAAGCAGAAATTGCAACAATGGGCGCATGGGGTAATTTTTTCTTCCATTCGCTTACAAGATGTTCTAATTCTTGCTGATTTTTTAGTAAATCTATTTTATTTATAACGAGAATCACAGGAACCTCAGCATTAATTAAAAAATTTGGGATTTCTACATTTTCTTCAACTGTTGTTAAATATATAATTATATCGGCATCTTCTAAGGCTTCGTCTATGAATTCTTTCATGCATTCTTGCAATTTGTATTTTGGGTCGAGAATTCCGGGTGTGTCGGAAAAAATAATTTGCATAGTATCGGTAGTGTAAAAGGCTTTTATTCGGTGTCGGGTAGTTTGTACTTTTGGGCTAATGATGCATAATTTTTCTCCTAAAAGTGCATTAAGCAATGAGGATTTGCCTACGTTAGGCTTTCCAATAATATTAACAAAACCAGATTTAAACATTAATGATAATTAAAATGCAAAGATAGAAAAAGTATGTAAATTATTAAGAATTACAAATTGGCCAATTGATTATCGTAATTTACTTGAAATTCCAGTTTCCCTTCTTCATTAAACCAACTCCACACGCCTTTTCTAAACCCTAAATGATATGCTCCTAATGTTCGGATATTTCCATTTTCGTACCAGTTTTTATAAATGCCGTGTTTAATTCCGTTGTAATATTCTTGAATAAATTTTATTTGTCCATCTTCGTAATAAAATACTTGCTTATAATTGGGGCGAAGAAATTCAGATGTTTGTAATGTATCGTTATTTACAGATGGTTGATTTTGAGTATTTTGCTGACATGAACATAAAATGAAAAATAAAATTACGAACCAATAAATGTTCATAAAAGAATGTTTTAGTTTTTCAAAGATAAGTTCAAAATATTAAATTTCAAAATTGTTTAAATGATTTTTTTTATACATTATTAACAAAAAAGGCTGTCTCATAGACAGCCTTTCAATTTTATTATGAATTATTACCTGTCAGGAATACGCATTTTATAGAACGAACGCCACACAAAAATTAGAGCTATGGCAAAAAATACATATCCTACAAAAGGAGCAATGGTTCTGAAATCGGGGGCAATAGCTATTTCCATAGCAAGCAATCCGAATAAAGTTGTAAATTTAATGATGGGATTGAGCGAAACACTAGAGGTATCTTTAAATGGGTCGCCAACAGTATCGCCGACAACTGTTGCTGCGTGCAGTTCCGTTCCTTTTTCTTTTAAATCAACTTCTACTACTTTTTTGGAGTTGTCCCACGCACCACCGGCATTAGCCATAAAAACTGCCTGGAATAGGCCAAATACAGCAATTGAAACCAGATAACTAACAAAGAAGGATGCTGCAGCTGTAGCAGTTGTGTCGCCTACTCCGGAAGGAGCAGAAATAAATGCAAAAGCAAGTGCAAATGAAAAGATTGCAATAAATATGTTAATCATTCCTTTTTGAGCATATTGGGTACAAATTTTAACAACTTCTTTCGAATTTTCGGTCGAAGCACTCAAACTTGCATTGGGATCTAGATTAATGTTTTTCTTAATATATTCTACAGCTCTGTATGCTCCTGTTGTTACTGCTTGTGTAGAAGCACCAGTAAACCAATAAATAACGGCTCCACCAGCAATAAAACCAAGAATAGACCAAGGATTTAAAATGTTGAGTATTTGTTCTGGTTCGATACCTAAAACATTTTTAATTACAAGAATTAGTGAGAATATCATAGTTGTGGCCCCTACAACAGCAGTACCAATTAATACAGGTTTTGCAGTTGCCTTAAATGTATTGCCGGCGCCGTCGTTAGCTTCAAGATAATGTTTGGCTTTTTCAAAGTCGGGTTTAAAGCCAAATTCGTTTTCTATTTCTTGACTGACGTTTGGTCGAGCTTCAATGAGCGATAATTCATAAATTGATTGGGCATTGTCGGTAACCGGTCCGTAGCTATCTACAGCTATTGTTACAGGTCCCATTCCTAAAAATCCAAATGCAACAAGGCCAAAGGCAAAAACTGAGGGGTAAATCATGAATTGGCTGAGTCCATATGTGCTGGCAACGTATGCGACAAACATAAGCACAATAAATACAATTCCTTGCCAGAAAGCACTAAAATTACCGGCAACAAAACCTGAAAGGATATTAAGCGAAGAACCACCTTCGCGCGAAGCTCTGACAACTTCATTAACATGTTTCGATTTAGGACTGGTAAATATTTTTGTAAATTCGGGAATTAAAGCGGCACCAATAGTTCCTGCACTTATAATTATGGATAATATTACCCATAAGTTGTCTTGAATTGTTCCAAGCGATGAGCCCGGTCCAATTAAAAAATAACTAGCGATAAATGTAGCAATAATCGAAAATATAGAGGTAATCCATACCAGATTGGTTAATGGCACTTCAAAATCGAGATCATCGGCTTGAGCATATTTTATTTTAGAGAAGAAACGGTTTATCCAGAAAGATAAAATGGAAGTTACAATCATCAAAATACGCATAGCAAAAATCCAAGTAAGTAATTCTGTTTGGTAATCAACGTTTGTTACAGCAAGTACAATGAATGAAATTAAAGCTACTCCTGTAACTCCGTATGTTTCAAATCCATCGGCAGTAGGTCCGACACTATCGCCAGCATTATCGCCCGTGCAGTCGGCTATAACACCCGGATTGCGAGGGTCATCTTCTTTAATGTTGAACACAATTTTCATTAAATCGCTACCAATATCGGCAATTTTTGTAAAAATACCTCCGGCAATACGTAAAGCACTTGCCCCCAATGATTCGCCAATAGCAAAGCCGACAAAGCTTGCTCCAGCATATTCGCGAGGTACAAATAAAAGAATTATTAACATCATAATAAGTTCAACAGATATAAGCATAACACCGATACTCATACCTGCATCGAGAGGGATATTTAATAATTTGAGTGGTTTACGTTCGAGTGATGCAAATGCCATACGGCTATTAGCTAACGTGTTCATTCGAATACCAAACCACGCAACACTATATGAACCTAAAATTCCAATAATAGTCCAAAATAAAATGAGTAAAATACCACCAAATGAGCTGTGCTGAAGATAACCGAAGTAGAAGGTAATTATAGCAGCAATGATTAAAAATAATATTGTTAAAAATTTACCTTGCTGAATTAAGTATGTTCGACATGTTTGAAAAATGATATTAGCAACATCGAGCATTGATGAATGTGCTTTGTATTTTTTTACTTTTAAAAATTGATAAAAGCCAAAAAGCATTCCCAATACTGTAACAAGTAATCCGATCATCAACAAATGATTTTGCGATGATGTCAATTCGGGAATTTTTAGATCGGCTTCACTACCTAACATCATAAACGGGGTAAGCAATAACCCTAATACTAACGCTTTTCGTTTCATAATTATCATTTTAATTTAACATTTCCAACTAAAATATGTTATAAAACATGATTTTTTGGCAAAAGTAATGCTTTTTTTCAATATAAACTAAATTATTGTTTATTCGATAAGAAAAATACTTTAATTTTTTAATAAATTGAATTCCTTTTAGTTATTATAAAAAAATATAAGGATTGTATAAAATTTTAACAAATTTTGAATTTTTTTATCCATAAACATTATCTAAAAAACAATCTTAATGAAAAAGAAGTTAACTTTGCTAAACAAATGCTATTAATGAAGATAAAAGTTATCGCTATAACATTGATTGTTGCTTTATTCTCTCCTTTGCTTTTATCATATATTGTTTTTTCTATTCTTAAGTTTCAATTAAAAGAAGAATTTAAGACGCAAATTTTAAATACGTGCGATAAGAGTAAGTTATTGATTATTAAGGTTGAAAATAGTCAACTATCGAAAATAAAGTGGGAAAATGATCATGAGTTTGAAATAGCTAATCAGATGTACGATGTAATAGATAGCAAAAGAAATGCCGATACAACGTACTTTTGGGTTTGGCATGATGAAAAGGAAAGCTATTTGAATAAAGAATTTACATCGTTTATTCATAGTTTGTTACAGCACGATGCTCAAAAAAGACATAAAAGCAAACTGATGCTGGATCTCTTAAAATTAACATTTATAGTTGCTGATGCTTTTAAAGTAGTTTTAGACACTAACATGGTTACTATGATTTGTGATATTTTTTTTGAATATGTAGTATATCAAAAAACAATAGAATTCCCACCCGAAAATTAAAAAAATTTACATTTGTTTCACATCACTTGAATTCAAGATAATCTCGGTTTTATAAAAAAAGAAATAAATGAAATGGCTATTACTAATAATAATTTTAATTAAAGTAAGTGTATTGTCGGCACAGATTGCTATTGTTAGCGATGCTATAAGTGGAAGCCCAATAGAACAAGTAACTTTATTTAGTGAAGTTCCACAAGCATTGGTTATAACAAATGAAAAGGGCGAAGCCGATATTTCAAAATTTGCCGAATCAGAAAAAATTTTAATAAGGCATATGTCGTATAAAGAAGCCATCTATTCGTATAAACAACTAGAACAACTGAATTTTAAAATCAGCTTATACCCCAAAATTTCTCAATTGCAAGAAGTTTCTGTTTCGGCTCAACGTTGGATAACAAAGAAGATAGAAACCCCGAATAGAATAAGTTCAATAAACATGCGAGAGGCAGCATTTCAAAATCCTCAAACGTCGGCAGACTTGCTCGGAGTTAGTGGTTATGCTTTCATACAAAAAAGTCAGTTAGGGGGCGGGTCGCCGATGCTTCGTGGAATGGCTACAAACCGAATATTAATTGTCGTTGATGGAGTTCGCATGAATACAGCCATATTTCGTTCGGGGAACTTGCAAAATGTTATTTCGCTCGATGCTAATGCTATGGAAAGTACCGAGATATTATTTGGACCAGGCTCTGTTATGTTTGGAAGCGATGCTATGGGTGGGGTTATGAATTTTGGGACATTAACTCCAAAATTATCTTCAAGTCAGAAAAAAGTTGAAATTTCGGGTAATGCTATGACTCGCTATTCTTCGGCAAACAATGAAAATACTATGCACCTTGATGTAAATGTAGGGATGAGAAAACTAGCATTGCTAACAAGTTTTACATTTGCCGATTACGACGATTTACGATCGGGAAATGTTGGCGGACATCCATCGTTTTATCGTACTTATTATGTTATTAGAGTGGACAATAAAGACATCATGGTTCCCAATAAAGATTCAACACTACAGGTAGGATCTCAATACGACCAATTGAACTTTATGCAGAAAGTAAAATATCAGATAAATACAGCAGCAAACATTGAATATGCTTTTCATTTTAGCGAAACATCTAAGTACAATCGTTACGACAGGCTCACAGTTTGGAGAACCGATGGTCCATATAAAGGAAAGTTGCGATGGGCAGAATGGTATTATGGTCCGCAAAAATGGCAAATGCATAGAATAGGTTTAAATTCATCATCGGCAACAAAATTTTATGAAAAATTTAAAATGGTAATAGCCTATCAATTTTTCGAAGAAAGTCGCTATGACAGAGAATTTATGTATCGTGAACGTCGAATGCAAAAAGAAAATGTACATGCTTTTTCGGGGAACATTGATGCAGAGAAACAATGGACAGAAAAATTAAAGATTTTTTATGGTTATGAGTTTGTGCATAATACGGTGTACTCGAAAGCAACGTTAACACATATTATAAAAAATGAAGTTTCTCCAACTGTTACACGGTATCCTAATGGTTCTATTTGGATGTCGAATGGCGTGTATATAACGGGAACCTACAAATTTCATAAGCTATGGCTCGTTAATAGTGGATTGCGCTATAATCATTTTTACATACATGCCGATTTTGATACTACATTTTTTCCGTTTCCATTTTTACAAGCAAGTATTAATACAGGCTCAACAGTTGGAAGTGTGGGTTTGGTCTATACCCCAAAACCATCATGGCAATGTTATACCAATTTAGCCAATGGTTTCAGAGCACCAAACATAGACGATATGGGTAAAGTTTTCGAGTCTGTACCGGGCTATTTAGTAGTACCCAATCCTAATTTAAAACCCGAAAAAGTATATAATTTCGAAGCTGGAATAATAAAAACAGTAAAAAATCTGCTGCGTATTGATGCAACGATTTATCGAACGTGGTTGCTGGATGCTATGGTAAGAAAAAATACTATTTTCAACGGAGATTCTACAATACGTTTTATGGGAAATAAAAGTAGGGTACAATCGGTGCAAAATGTGGGAGAAATTGATGTGTATGGATTTCAAGCAGGATTGGAGTTTTTTTATAAAGGTTTTGGATTAAGAAGTCATTTATCGTATCAAAAAGGTTACGAGAAAGTTCCCGATTCATCAGTAACTTATCCTTTACGACATGCTGCTCCTATGTTTGGAAGCACACATTGTACTTATGAATACAAAAATAAAATTAAAGCAGATTTTTATGTAGTATATAACGCAAAAATGGATTATGAAGACTTAGCTTTAACCGAGCGATTTAATCCATCGTATGCTCGCGACAAAAATGGGAAGCCTTATGTAGCGAGCTGGTATACGTTAAACTTTAAATTGGGTTATTATCCAAGTCCATCTATAGCTATTACGGGTGGAATAGAAAACATTGCAAATGTGCTCTATCGTCCTTACGCCTCGGGCATTAACGCCCCGGGGAGAAACTTTATTTTTTCATTAAGAGTAAAATTTTAAAAAATGTTTAACAATTAAAATGTAATGAATATGAAAACATTAATACAAACGAATGTAATAGTTTTATTAGTAGCTTTAATTTCATTGAGTACAAATGCTCAACGTATTGCAGCCGGAGGGTGGCATTCGGTTGTTGTTTGTAATGATAGTACCGTCAAGGCTTTTGGCGAGAATGAAACAGGTCAGCTTGGAAATGGAGCAAATACCGATAGTAATGTCCCCGTTAGTGTTATCGGGTTGACAGGAGTTGTAGCGGTTTCTGCAGGTGGCGATCAGCTCGAAGCACATTCTATGGCACTTAAAAGCGATGGAACTGTTTGGGCTTGGGGGAGCAATATATACGGACAACTAGGTAATGCAACCACAACAAGTACAAATACTCCTGTACAATCGTTAATATTGAACAATATTGTTGCAATAAGTGCAGGCGGATGGCATTCGGTTGCGTTAAAAAATGATGGTACGGTATGGACA
>JAOADU010000006.1 GCA_026417155.1 Bacteroidales bacterium
GATTTTAATCAGAACAAAATTTGCTGGAGAGGTTGCAGAGTTTTGAAATAAAATTGTATCTAATTGTGCATTGCCTTTCATGGTATTACTCCAAAATATTTCGTTGTTCTTAAAAAACTTACAAAAACTTGGAGAGCTTACGTTATCTATTCGCTTTGCCCATAAACAAACTCCTTGAGGTGTTAGTTTTGCTATAAAGCCATTAAAAAGACTACTACAATTATTAATTCTAATAGTATCTATATCCATGTAGTAATACGAAAAATGCCCTGTAATGTATATATTGTTCGAATTATCAACAGTACATGATGTAATTTCGTCGTGGCCATAACTATAAATATGCTTTATCCATAGCTTATTCCCATCGGCATTAAATTTGGCAACAAAACCATCTCTCGAAAGAGTATTGGGGTAATTAAAATCTGCCAAAGTATCATCTTCCCAAATAAACAACCCGTCATGATCGCCTACTACAATCAGATTATTTTCTTTGTCGGTGATACAAGCAACAATTCTTTGATTTTCGAAACCAATTCCTGTATTAGATTTTGCCCAAAGAAAATTTCCCGTAGAATCTAATTTTATAATAAACAAGTCACTGTATCCTTGATGAGTATTATAAAATATACTTGTTCCTAAAATTATAGAATCACTACTATACCCACCCACAACGTAAACATTCTTATTATTATCGGCACAACAACTAAAAGCAACATCGCTATTATTACCACCAAATGTTTTTACCCACACACATTGCTGGTTAGCTTTAAAATAAGCAACAAAGAAATCGGTTGTTCCATGACACTTCATATAAGCAACCTGATTGCCAAATTGTAGTGTATCGGTCATTGTTCCACACATGAAAAAAGAACCGTCGGAATTGGCATATACCTTTTTAACTTTCTCTTCTCCATCTGAAGCAATTTTATCTAATGATAAAAGTAAATAATTATAGCTGTTAACTTGCGATTTAATATTTACAACCAATAAGATTAAAATGACATTTAATAAAGATTTCATTTTACTCACAATATATAGTTGAATATGCATTTATCGGAAGTGTAGAAATAACATTCGTATAGTAACTAACCGAACCTTGAAATGAATATTGATTCATTAAAATATCTTCAACACTATGTGTTCCATTCCATGAAGATGGTATATATACATTATTAAAGCAATCACAATTTGTATTTAGGTTATTTTCATTTATTTTCACAAAAAAGAAATCATCATTTACAGACATTTCATTGGGTTTGGTTGTAAAAATGTAGCCTCCAATAATATAACTGTTTAATTGATTAATAATTGATTTTACTTCAATTTTATGACCTTTTTTAAAATATTTTGACCACAAATAAATTCCACTTGAAGAAAATCTTATAGCAAAACCAGAGGTATTATTGTTTGAGAGAGTTCCAGTAATTATACACCCAGCATCATTCGTTATTGTCATATCTGCCATATATGCCCAATTACTCGCATAAAAATTTGCATTTGATGCCCATGTTATGTTTCCATTGTCTAATATCTTAAAAATAAAAATTTCTTGATCGCTTTTACTCATGCTTACAATATATTCGTTTTGATTTGGAATTTTTTTAATCCTCCCATAATCTACATAAGTAACAATGCTATTTAATACTTTTTTTGCCCATACTATTTCACCGTTTTGATTTAGCTTTACAATAGATGCGTATTTGTTGTTATAGTAAGTTGAATAGAATAAAATAAGTATTGAATTATCATCTGTTACCTCTACATCGATAATATTGTCTTTAACATCTGTGCCAATAGTTTTTCCCCAGATTATAGTTCCATTTTGGTTTATTTTAACAATTTCTAAATCACCCGTATTTAAACCATTACTTGCACTAACATTACCCACAATAACTATATCATTATCAATAGTTTTCTCTATTTTCTTTATCTCATGTTGTTGTTGATTATAAACAACATATTTATACAATGAGTTCCCATTTTCATCGATACAATATATTACGTTGGGAGATAAAATTAAACAAGAATTATTTACATATGGAATAACTTCGATTATATCGTAATTATTATCCAATCTTTTCTTCCAAATAGGATTTCCTTTTTCATTAAATTTTACAATTGTTGCATTATTACCTACAGTAATAAAAGAACTATCATTTAAATTGCACATAAAATTTAATTCATTATCATTACTATCACCCCACGATAAACACCCTAAGTTATCAGAATATCCATCACTTGTAGTTGCAGAAATTCGATTGTAATTTCCAGACGAACATTCATTATAAGCATATACATTTAAATAATACTCTGTATTTGCTTTTAATTCGGATACGGTAAAGCTAGGAGTAGTACAAGTATATTCTTTAAAACACCCTGGTGCATAATTAACAGGTCCACAAAGTTCAATAGTTACTTTATAATAAGTTGCATATCGAGCTTCTTTCCACTGAATAGTAATAGTAGTATCGCTTACCTTTGTAACATTAATAGTTTTATTAGTTATTTGTAAATGTTTGCAATCGTTTTCATTGTCTTTTTTGCACGAAAAAAACATAATTATAACTGAATATAAAACAACAACGAGTAATTTTTCATTGCTATTATTCATAGCCTAAAGTTTTTTAAAAATATAAATTCCTGCACTTCCAGAAACAGTATATAAATACGTATTTTCGTAGGTATTAGTTTTCAAAGGAACTATTTTTCTTGTTACTCCATTCATTTCTATATATGTCCAATCAAAAATAGTATTATCATTAGAACTAATTTTAAACATATGAACTCCTAAACTATCAGCCACGTAAACATAGTTGAAGCTGGTATAACCACCAAGAGCTTTATTCTTAGTCTTAACAACCATATTTACATTGTTGTTAATGTAGCGAATGCCATCTATTCCCAATGCATAAACGAAGGGTTCATCTATTGATGTAACATCGTTTGTTGAAGAAAATTTATACCATGAACCTCTTACATTTCCGGCATAGCAATAAACACAATTAGAAGAAACAGACCATCCAACAGGTTGATAATAAGAATAACTAATTGTTCTTACTCCTCCATTTTTCTCAACTACTTTTATAAAAGCACTTCCAGCATTTATATATATGTGAGCATCTATTGCCTCAAAATCTGAAAATATAACTTCATCGTCGAGTACAGGAATAAGTTTGTCATCAACATTCATTATATAACATTTTTTTCTGCTTATTACGAAAAGCTTGGTGTAATTATTGTTGTAATAACCAATTAAAATTTTAATATAAGGTTCATACCAGCCACTTGTAAGCATTTTGTGAATATAGGTAATTTTATTATTTTTAAATTTGTACGAATACACTCCACTATTTGTTGCAATGTATAAAACTGAATCATTTCCAGCTTTAATTAGTAAAGGTGTTTCAGATAAAGTCGTATCAGCAATTTTTACAGGGTTTGTTGAGTTTGTAAGGTCATATACTTGTATTCCGTTTTCAACAGCAGCATATAATTTACGATTATAAATATCAATGTCAATAACTTTTTTGTTTGTTTGACAGTGCCACACCTGTGGTTTTTCTTTTTCTTCTTCGTCCTTTCCTTTTTTACATGAAAGAATTGTTACAAAAAGCATCAATATTACTGCATACACATAACATTTTGGTCTCATATTTCATCCTTTAATATTTTATACTTATTTTGTCCAAAATTCATTGCCGTATACATCTACATATCCATAAATAACATTATTAAAAGCAACTGCAAAATAATCATCAAATGGATATATTAAATCGTATTTCGTTTGTAGTATAAATTTTCCATTTTTATCTACGAGCCCATATTTGTTGAATTTTTTTACAGTAAAATAACGATTCTTTAAAAATCGAATCTCGTCATATTCTGGAGGTATTATTTCTATACCATGTATGTTTATTACACCATATTTACCATTTTTATTAACAACAATCATTTCACCCGTAAAAAAATTAGCACCATCGTACTTATTGACAATTATTGTATCTTTAAAGTTATTTTTTATTATGTATATTGTACTATTCTTTTGTAACACAAATATTCTATTAAGATACACGCCTACATAATCATAAATAAACTTATTAATTATCTTATTGGCTGTATCGATATGTCCGCATTTTCCTTCTTTACACGCTGGTATAATTCCGTATCTATTAAAATCCAGCATGTCGTATATTGGTTCAATAATTATCTTGCCACTTTTATTTATACAACCATATTTATTATTTTGTACAATAATAGCTACTCCTTCACTAAATGGAAAACATTTTTCATACGATAAAGGTATAACTTCTTTGCCTGTTTTATCCATAAATCCATATTTACCATCTTTCGATACAACAGCGTATCCTTCGGAAAAATTGCTCACCTCGTCGTATAAAAATGGTAGAATGATATTTCCTGATGTGTCGATGAAACTATATTTATTGTCTTTTTTAATATATGCTAAACCTTCATTAAATTCGCCAATATCATCATATAAAATTTCAACTATAGTTTCTCCTTTTTCATTAATTATTCCTACTTTATTATTTTTAACTACTTGTGCTAATCCATATTTATCAAATGGAACCGCAAAATCGAAACTTGGTTTTATTATTATTTGCTTGTTTTCGTTGCAATATCCATACTTTTCATCAATTCGGTAAGGTATTAATTTCATTTGAGCATAACTGCATATAAACAATATTACTTCAATTAAAACGATAAACACTTTTTTATTCATATTTCATTCGAATTTTATAACACTTTCTATTCATTCGGTTTAAATGATTTAACAGTGTTTGGAATGGCAAATCCTATGTTAAATAAAATTATAAAATTTTTCTTCTTTAATCCTGGATAAGCACCAAATTCAAACTTCATATTCAAAATGCCATCGCTATACCAAAAAAAACCCATTCTAAAGCCAAAATTTTGTTTTTTTAGATATCCTTCATTATTGTTTTCTTTTTTCTCTGTAATATCATACTCACCTTCAAAATACGAAAGTAAATTACTATAAATTGTATCGTTATAAATTGTATTATAAGTATCACTTCTTCCAACCTTTAATTTTGAAACATGCACAAAAGGAGAATACAAAAAATCAAAATACCAACCTGCATAGTGATACATATTTCTGTAACCATAATGTTCAAATTTCATCTCTACGTTTCTATAGCTGGTTTTGCCTATTCCTGCTACTACAGGTAAAATACGAACATCAGTAAATGCATTTTCTTTAAAATATATATAATAAGTTCCCATGATATTTTCGATTGTTGCTGGATTTATTACGTTAATTTGTGGAGGTTGAGTAATAAATTCTTTTTTTATATCATTAACCTTTACAACTTGATTGCTAAACATTGTGCCTATTCGAAGTAATGTGGTTTTCCTTTGTTCAACTGGAACAGACGTTTCGGTATAATTTTTATACGTTGTAATCTGATAACCAAGATTTTCATAAGTTTTAGTTTTTGCATCATCGTATAACGAAATTGTTTCGTCGTACTTATCAACAATATCGTTTATATGTATTCCTAAAATAGCTTCGGTTCTAAAAGGAGGATGAACTTTATTAATAGTTTGTAAACTTTGTTCTATTGGCAAATAATAAGCAC